>CAZQDO010000256.1:0-8350 GCA_964592085.1 uncultured Anaerolineae bacterium
GCCACAATGAGGTCCAGTCTGCCATTTTCTTCATCGCTGGCGAAAAGCCCACTACCCACTATCACCGCGAAGATGCCGATGATGATGGGCAACAGTGCAAGGCCATACATGCCCAGGTACCCTTCGGGCGTGGCGAGGGTGGTCGCATCTCCACCGAAGAAGGCCAGGAACTCTGGTGGGTAGCTCTCTATCATCTGCAACATCTCCTCCCGTTGCTCCTCGAAGACGTCGTAGAACGGCACCACGATCAGACCCAGGACAGCGATGCCAAGCCCCCACCCTAGGATTTGTCCCCGCAACCAAACAAACGTGTAACGCAAAGTGGTCAACATCTCAGATTCCCTCCTCGTGATTCTGCTGTAAGCGAAGCGGCGTTTTGTAATAGGCCAGGAACACCTCTTCCAAAGAGGGCCGGACCGTCTCCAAATCGCTGACCGGAAAGGCGCCCAGGGCTTTGATCAGCCCGTCCATCACGCCCTCCACCTCCAGCGTGACGCTGATACCATCGCTTTGCGAGAGCATCTTCACGCCGGGCAGATCGGCCAGGGCGCTGCTGTCAACAGGCTCTTGGAAACGCACCGTTATATGGCGCAGAGAGCGGTTGATGAGCGAGGCGGTCTCGGCCACCTCCACGATCTTGCCCTGGCGGATGATGGCCACACGCTCGGCCACGGCCTCCACTTCGCTCATGATGTGCGAGCTGAAAAAGACCGTTGCCCCGTTTGCCTTTGCCTCCCGGAGCAAGCCCCACACTTCTTGCTGCATCAGGGGGTCAAGGCCGGCGGTGGGTTCGTCCAGCAGTAGCAGCTCCGGATGGTGCATCAGCGCCTGCACCACGCCCACCTTCTGCTTGTTGCCTTTTGACAGGTTCTTGATGGGCCGTTTGAGATCGAGATCGAGACGCTCTGCGAGTTGGCGAGTGAATCCCCAGTCTGCCTTTCGGCCCCGCATGTCGCTGAAAAAGCGCAATTGGCGCTCAGCCGTCAGGTTGTCCTTCAGGGCCAATTCACCCGGCAGGTAGCCAGTGCGTGCCTGCACCGCCACCGGGTCGGCCTGGGGGTCTATGCCCAGGACGCGCGCCGTGCCACCGTCGGGACGAATCAGGTCCAGTAGGCAGCGAATGGTCGTCGTCTTGCCCGCTCCGTTCGGCCCCAGAAAGCCAAAGATCTCGCCGTGCCGCACTTCCAGGTCAACGCCTCGCAGCGCGCGGACCTTGCCATAGGACTTGGTCAACCCCTGGATCATCAATGCGATTTCCTCAGACATAGTTGTTTCCTCCATTGCTCAGAATCTACTCCCTGCGCCTGACCAGCAGCAGCGGAAGCCCCAGGTTGTACAGCTTTTGCAGCAAGCCCAGCAGGGCCGCCTGGTCAGCCACGGTGCCAGTCAATGTGGTGACGGCTGAGACATCATCTTCATCAACCGTGATTGTCATATCGTCGAACCAGTCTGCCCAGCGCTCGCTGATCCATCCTTGCACCTGGATCTGATATGTGGCCGGCTGACCCTGGCGATACCGCTGGCTGGAATTCTTCATCTCGCCCTTTCCACCGCTGCTGTTCCCCTCGTTGAAGTCAACAACATCATAGCAGAAAAGATGTATGAGTTGCATCGGACGTTTGTATTAGTTTGTGTATGAGTTCGCGGAAGGTCAGGTGCAACGCACTTCAGAAGTGCGTTGCACCTGAATACCGGAGTCCCGAACTCGTTCATGGATGCTGTGCAGCCACCCTAACAAGTTAGGGAATCCGGGTCTGTGGAGTTGCTATAGCAGCCCCAACTCCCTGGCTCTGGCAACGGCCTGCATCCGGCTGTGAACGCCCAGTTTGCCATAGATATTGTAGGTGTGGGTTCGCACGGTGTGGGGAGAGAGGAACAGCTTTCGGGCGATCTCACGGTTGGAGAGCCCGTCGGCCAGGAGGTGGAGCACTTCCATCTCGCGGTCGGTCAGAGGTTCGATCAGGATTGAGGGTTTGAACATTGCGGGTTTGTGATCAGTGGTCGGTGCGGCCACGGCCACAGCTTCGAGCTCAAATGCCGCCAGGAGCCTGGCAGTGTACTCCGGCGCAATGCCCTGCTGAGCAGCCTCGTGGAGCAGGCGTGCCATGGGAGCGCCCTCATCAATGAATACGCGCACGTATCCCTCCGGCTCGGCCAGCTTGAGGGCCCGCTCCATAGCGCCCAACGCCCCACTGCTATCACCCACCGCCTGGTGAGCCAGCCCGCGCAGGGCGAGGATTTCGATCACCGGCCCCATTCGCCCAGCGGCCTCTGCCGGTGACATGAGCGTGTCCAGCAAGGTCAGGGCATCGGACGGTTTGGCTTGGGCCAACAGCACGCGGGCCAGGGTCAGGTCTTCGAACTCCCGCAGGTACTCCGTCTCGCCGATCTGGCGATAGTCATCCGCCCAGCGGGTGGCCAAATCCAGTTCACCCTGCGCCAACCAGATGCGCGCCCGATACGCCGACGCCAGAATGGAGAGACGCCGAATCTTGCTCCTCTGCGCAAATTCGACCGCCCGCTGAACCTCTGCCAGCGCACCGGCGCTATCTCCTCGCGCCTGCTTGATCTGTGCCAGCCGCGCGTGGCCTGTGCCAAAGGTCTCCGTGATTCCACCTCGGCTCAGAATCTCCAGGCCCTGTGATACGTGGCGTTCCGCCGCTGGCAGGTCGTTCCATTCGTACAGGATCTTCGCCCGTACCAGTCCCGCAAAGCCTGCTGCCGAATGGAGACTCCCATCAACCGTACCCAGTTTCACAGCTTCGTCGCAGGTTTGCATGGCCTGGCGCAGTTGTCCCTGGACGATCTGGGTCTCGGCCAGATTACAGGCCAGGGGAGCGGCAGTAAAGCCGATGTCTGCCGCCACTGCGGTAGCGATGGTCTGTGAGAAGGCTTCGCTCGCTTCAGCCACGTCGCCAGCACGGAGGCAGGCCATGCCCAGGATAGCGGGCGCACGTATTTGTGCGATGGCATCGTCTTTCGGCAAGTGTGCCATGGCTCGGCGGGCGAACTCCATGGCCTGTCGCACATCACCGTGCACGGCAGCATACGAAGCGCGGTCTGCAACCACCAATCCCATCACACGCTCAGCGTCCGGGGCCTCAGGATGGTCTTGCAGCCATTGATCAAGCTCCTGCTGGATGAGTTCGGCTGCTTCCCATTGCCCAGTCGTGTACAGGGCCCGGGAGGTAAACAGTTGCAGCCAGGGCTTGGTGCGCACGACGTCGTCCGGCAGCGCTTGCAACCATCTCAGCAGCTCGGCGACGTCGGTGCTGGACCAGGTGGTGATCCTCAAGATGGCACGCTCAATCACGTCAGCCGCTGGAGCGAAGTCTCTGGTCGCCAGGGCATGGTGGACGGCCTCAGATGCAAGCCCGTTTTGCTCGTACCACGTCGCCGCGCGGCGATGCAGTTCGAGCACCTGGTCGGGCCGTGTCTCTTGCAGCCGCGCCCGCAGCAATTCGGCAAAGAGATGGTGATAGCGGTACCATTTGCGCTCGTCGTCCAACGGCACCAGGAACAGGTTGGCATGTTCGAGATACTCCAAGACTTCCCGGGAAGATTGGATATTAGATATTGGATATTGGGTTTGATCTGCAATATCTCCAACAACAGCGTCGCACAGAGGGGCGCACATCCGCTCCAGGATGGAGGTTTGCAGCAGGAAGGTTTGAACTGGCTCCGGCTGGCGCTTCAGGACTTCGTCGGTCAGGTAGTCCAGAATGAAGTGATGCCGCCCGGAGAAACCGGCGATGAATCGAGCGGTATCTTCTGCGTCGTGGCCCTGCATCGAAAGGGCAGCCAATTGCAGACCGGCGATCCAGCCCTCGGTGCGCTCTTCCAGTGTGGCAACGTCGGATGCGGCAAGATTCAGGCCCATGGACTGGTTGAGGAATGTGGCTGCCTCCTCAGGAGTAAAGCGCAGATCGCTCTGGCGGATCTCTGTAACCTGGCCGCGACCGCGCAGCCGTGAGAGCGGTAGGGGCGGATCCTGGCGGGTGACGATCACCAGGTGCATCTGCGGTGGCTGTCGCTCCAACAGAAACCCTACAGCCTCGTGGGCAGCGAGCCCTATGATGGTGTGGTAATCGTCCAGCACGAACACGAATGAGTTGGGCGCAGCGGCTATGCCGTTGATCAGCGCCGTGACCAGTGACTCGGCCGGCGGTGACTGCGGCGCTCTCAGCAGGCTTTGCACAGCTTGCACCATCTCGTCATCAACTTGCTTCAGCGCAGCGACGAGGTAGGTGAAGAAGCGAACGGGGTCGTTGTCCCCTTCGTCGAGGGAGAGCCAGGCGGACAACCAGTCAGCGCTGTGCAACCATGCGCTGACCAACGTGGTTTTGCCGTAGCCGGCTGGCGCGGAGATGAGGGTCAGCCGGCGTCCCATGCGCAGGCCCTCGCCCAGCTTCTGGAGCAGCCGTGGGCGCGGTACCAGGCTGGGACGTGGCTGCGGGATGTAGAGTTTAGTGGTCACGAGGGGCGTGGTCATTTCGCCTTCTCTACTCCCCAACGAATCGCGGGCGGCGCTTCTCAGAATAACTCTCCATAGCTTCGCGCACGTCGGGGCTGTGCAGCAGCTCAGCCAGGGCGTCAAGCTCCAGGTTCTGGCTATCGCGCATGGGCAGATCGTGGCCCAAGTTGATGATGCGCTTGGCGATCCCCACAGTGGGCGGCGGCAGTCTGGTGAACTTGTCCGCGAGAGCCGCAACCGCCGCGTCGAGCTCGTCCGGCGGCACAACTTGATGGAGCAATCCATGAGCCTGGGCAGTGTGGGCATTGAAGCGCCCGCCCAGCAGAATCATCTCCTTCGTTGCCGCCACACCAACCACGCGAGTTAGCCGCTGCGTCCCCATGATAATCGGGAGGCCCAGCTTGACTTCGGGCAGGCTGAAGATGGTGCGCTGACTGGCGATGCGGAAGTCACAGCACAAGGCCAGGATCAAACCGCCACCGATGCAGAAACCGCGCAGCTTGGCAATGGTCGGCTTTTCCAGCGCTTCAAAGTCATCGAGGCACTGCTGAAGGCTCAGCAGGTGCTCACGATTGGCCAGCTCTGACTGGTCAAGCCTTCCCCTGATCTCGTTGACGTCCATGCCAGTTGAAAAGTGCTGGCCCTGGCCTTGAACGACGACCACCCAGACGTCTCTTTGCCCGCGCAAATAGGCAGTGATGTCACGGAGCTCGAACAGCGTCTCTGCGGCCAGGCTGTTCATGGCGTCCGGGCGATTGAGGGTCAGAGTGGCGATGTGCCCTTCCTCAGTCAAAAGCCAGTTTTCATATTCGGACATCATACATGCCCTATCCTTGGTAGCGGTCTTGACGCACGAGGGAAGGGTAAGTGTCAGACAGCGCCCAGCACCAGTACCGCGTTTTGTCCACCCAGGCCAAAGCTATTGGACACGGCGATCTTGACCTCGGCCTGGCGCGCCTCGTTGGGCACGTAGTCCAGGTCACACTCAGGGTCGGGGGTTTCGTAGTTGATGGTGGGATGGATGATCCCCTCCTGGATGCTCATGACGCAAGCGATGGCCTCCACCGCGCCGGTCGCGCCCATCATGTGCCCGATCATGGATTTGGTCGAACTGATCGGGATGTCGTAGGCATGTTCCCCATAGGCCAGCTTGATGGCCTTGGTTTCTGCCAGGTCCCCCAGAGGGGTGCTGGCCGCGTGGGCGTTGATGTAGCTGACGTCCTCGGGCTTCACGCCGGCATCGGCCAGAGCGCGGCATATGGCCAGGGCAGCGCCCTGACCTTCGGGGTCAGGCGCGATCATGTGGAAAGCGTCGTTAGAAGTGCCGGCGCCCAACACCTCGGCGTAGATGCGGGCGCCCCGGGCCTGGGCGTGGGCCAGACTCTCCAGAATGAGTATCCCGGTGCCTTGAGCCCCCGCAAACCCTTCGCGGTTCGCGTCAAAGGGACGCATCGCCCGCTCCGGCTCATCGTTGTAATGAGTAGGCAAGGCGCGCATGGCTATGAAACCAGCCAACATTGTCTGGGACATCATGCTCTCCGTCCCACCGGTGATCATCACCTCGGCTCCACCCCGACGGATCACCTGAGCCGCCTCGCCGATGGCCTGGGTTGCCGCTGCACAGGCAGTGCAGACGGTAGCGCTATGCCCACGCACCTGGTACGTCTCGGCGATGAAGTACGAGGCCATGTTGGGCCACAGCCGCACGACCTGGAAAGGAGACAGTCGCCCTGACTCTTTCTCCATCAGTTGCCTGAACATCTGCTCCGTCTCCTCCACGCTGCTCCCGCCCGCCGTCCCAATCAACACCCCAATCTGGTCCTGGTCTTCCTGCTCCAGATCGAGGCCGGCGTCTTCCAGCGCCTGGCCGGTGGCAATGACCGCTAATTGGCTAGCGACAGCCATGTGGCGGGTCTTTTTGCGGGGGATAAACTGGAGCGGGTCGAATCCTTTTATTTCTCCGGCGATTTTACAGGCCCAAGGGGTGGGATCGAGTATGGTCATGCGCGCTATCCCAGAGCGCCCCGCCTTGAGGGCATCCCACGTCTCAGCCACCGTATGGCCAACCGAAGTAATGGCGCCCATACCCGTAATCACCACCCGCTGCTGGGGACTACGGCTGGTAGAATCGTTCGTTGACTTGTTCATAGCTGCTTTTTCCTCCATGAAGTATTGTGATAGGCGCACTGGCGCTAACAAGTGTTGATCAGGTCTTCTGCCAGGGCGATAGCTCCCCACAGGGGGGCATCATCGCCCAGTGCGGCAGGCACTACATCAAAGTGAACCTCTGGCAGGGCCATCTGGCGGGCGGTGCGACGCACGACCTCCCAAAAGCGCTCGCCCGCTTTGGTCACGCCGCCACCTAGCACGAAGCACTGTGGGTTTACCAGGTTGGCCGCGTTGCCGATGCCCACCCCCAGCCCCCAGGCCGCGATTTCCAGTGCTTCCCAGGCCAGATTGTCTCCCTGGGCCGCTGCCTGAGCTACCAATCTGGCGGTGACCGCCTGCAGATCGTGACCAGCCAGGGCGCGCAGGATATGGCCTCGTTCTGGCTGCGCTCTCAGCCATTCGCGGGCTCGCTGCGCGATGTACGGCCCTGAGGCCAGCCGCTCGACGCAGCCCTGCTTGCCGCACAGACAGAGCGGGCCATCGGGGTCAACGACCGTGTGTCCGATCTCTCCGGCCATTCCGTCGGCGCCGCGCCAGGGCTGCCCGTTCAGGATCCAGCCCCCGCCGACGCCGGTGCTCACCGTGATGTACATCAGGCTGTCGTAGCCCTGCCCGGCGCCAAAACGATGCTCGCCCAGAGCCCCGGCGTTGGCGTCGTTGTCCACCGCAACAGGGACACCAAAGTGATCTTGCAGCCAGTCGCGTAGAGGGAAGTTCTCCCAGCCCGGCACGTGGTGCGATAGCAGCACCAGGCCCCGGGCCCAGTCCACCGGCCCACCGAAGCTGACCCCCATGGCGGAGACCTGACAGGTTTTCCGAAACCTGTCAGGTCTGCCAAAACTGGGCGGGCTGGCCAGCAGGTCTCGCGCCAGCTCCATCATGATCTCCAGGTCGCTCTGGGCATTGCTATCAGGCGGTGAAGGGGCGATCCTGTGAGCCCTCCAGCGGCGCTCGCCGGAGGCGGCCAGGCCCGCTGTCAGCTTGGTGCCGCCGAAATCCAGGGCCAGCAACAGCCGCTCCCGCCCCACGCTCACTCCATCCCCTGCCGTATGACGACAAAGATAGTGTGGAGAACCACCCATTGGCCGTCCTCGGCGTGCTGCATGGCGTCGGGATGCCGGGGATCGGCGGGCACGATCACGCACACGCCCACTTTCTCTTTGAGCCTGCCACCCTCGAAAGCTGTGACGCCGATGGTGGTGAGGCCGCGCTCCCGCGCCACGTCCATCGCTCGCAGCACGTTGGGCGAATTGCCGCTGGAGCTGATGGCGATGGCCACGTCGCCCGCTTCGGCCAGCGACGCCAGCGGCTCGGCGAAGACCGTCTCGTAGCCGAAGTCGTTGGCGTAGGCCGTCAGCAGGGGGACGTTGTCGTTCAAGGAGATCACCTTGAAGCGTGCTTGCCCCTCCCGCACCGTCCCCTTGCCCAGGTCGCAGGCGAAGTGCGAGGCCATGGCCGCGCTGCCGCCGTTGCCCATCACGAAGATCCGCCTCCTCTCGGTTCGGGCCTGGGTCAGGATGTCAATGGTGCGGGCGATCTCGGCCTGGGGCAGGTTTTGCATAATTTGACTTATCTCGTCGAGATACTTCTGGATGTATTGCACTTTCTACTCCTGTTCAGGTTTATGGACGAGACCTATTATACCACAGACTCCACATAAAAGAAAAGGGACATCGGAGATGCCCCTTTCTCATTCTGACAAAACAC
>CAZQDO010000257.1:0-8347 GCA_964592085.1 uncultured Anaerolineae bacterium
ACCGAGTTCAGGCCTCCGGCCTCGGCGGACATGGTCGCCGTGATCTTCTGTCCCAGGTAGCTCTCCAACGCATGGAAGGCCTTGATGATCTCGTCACCCTTGGGAAGTTTCTCCACCATGACCGTGGGTGCGCCCATCATGGCGGTGGGCACAATCAAGGCATCGTCGTCTATCTCATCCAGGGAGAGCAGGGTCACGGGGCCAAACTCCCGTATGGCCGATATGCCCATCAGCTTGCCGATATAGGGGTCTCCTCCTCCGCCGGTGCCCAAAACTGCTGCTCCCAGGGCGATGTCCTCAACGTTTTCAGGGTGTAGCAATCTCATTTCGGTTGATCCTTTCTGTCAGCTGTCCTGTCAGAGGGCCAGGTCCCCGACCGCCTTGACGCGGATCTTAACAGCGTTGCTGGGCAAGTAGGCCAGCGGGACCTCCTCCACATCCACGATAGTGATCGTCTCCTCCTTGCCGCCAGCAGCTATGGCCTTGTCTGTGGCCTCCTGCCGGGCCTGCCGCAGAGCCTCGTCTCGTCCCATCTCCGCCAGGGCGAATACCCGATCAGTCTCTCCACCGACCTGAGCTATGGCGGCGCCTATCGCGTTGGCCACCGGGAAATGCTCCGGCTTGACCATCTCTGATGCTCCCTTGATCTGCCTGGAAACCAAAATGGTCCCACCGCCCACTAGTATTAGTGGCACTGGCTCCGCGCTCGTTTTCATCCGGTCCACAGCGGTCTCGACCATAGTCTGCATCTCGTCCAGCGCTGTCCGGACGAAGGCGGAATCCAACTGTTTGACCGCGCTGGGATCGCCAATGTCGGCCAGCCCGCCAGCGACGGCGAGGTCCGTGGCGGTGAGCACTGACCCACCAAACACCAGACCCTTGGTGGTGAGTTCGTAGCCGACGCTTTGAGGGCCGATCTTGACTGGTTCCTTCGAGACGAGGCTGCCACCGCCCAGTCCGAAAGAGTACACGTCGGGCATCCTGAAATTGGTACGCACGCCGCTAATCTCGACCGCGATCGATGCCTCGCGAGGGAAGCCGCGCAGCAACATGCCGACGTCAGATGTGGTTCCTCCGAGATCAACGACCATGGCATCCTTGGCCCCCGACAAGAAAGCAGCGCCTCGCATGCTATTGGTCGGTCCGGACGCAAAGGTCAGAACTGGGTACTTTTCCGCGAAGTCGGCGCTCATCAAAGTCCCGTCATTCTGGCTGAGGTAGAACGGCGCATCGATCTTCATGTCCTTCAGAGCTTTCCTGAAGGACTGCACAATGGCTTTGGCCAGGTCGCCCAGGCACGCGTTGAGGATGGCGGCGTTCTCCCGCTCGAGGATACCCATGCGGCCTATCTCGTGAGACAAGCTGATGGTAATATCCGGTATCTCGTTGCGCAGAATCTCGGCGGCCCGCTCTTCGAAGCTGCTATTGACTGGCGAGAAGACCGCGGAGACGGCCACCGCTCGAATACCCTTGGACTTGATATCCCTGGCTACGTCGCGGACTTCCTTCTCGTTCAGCGGCGAAATCTCCCTGCCGTCGAATTCGTGGCCACCATGCAAGAGGTACTTATGGTTGCCGATGGTGTCCCGCAAGTCAGGGGGCCAATCCACCATCGGCGGCAGGCACTCCGTGGCTGGAAGGCCCAACCTGACGGCTGCCGTCGCCATGAGCCTCTTGCGCTCCACCACGGCGTTGGTGAAGTGAGTGGTGCCGATCATGACCGCCTTGATCTGTTCAGTCGGGACCTGCGTCTCCTCGAGAACGGTTCTTAAGGCGGTGGTGATTCCACCGGTGACTTCTGGCGTGGTGGGCGTCTTGTGCCAGCCAACTACCTTCTCCCCATCCATCAACACTGCGTCGGTATTCGTGCCCCCTACATCAACCCCTATCCTCACGGGTATCTCTCCTTCCTTTTCTTCGCCGGAGCTGGCTTGCGTGGTGCATGCTGAGCATCAGCACCCAGTCTTGTCTGCAGTGGCTCGTCTCTTCATCTCCCTGGCCATGGCACGCGTGGTGCGCTCGAGAAGCGCGAAATAGGTCTGCTCGTCGGTCATCAGCAGGAACTTCTTCTCGTCCACATCGTCCTTCAGCTCACGCAAGAACTGCTCGTCCTCCAACTGTCCGCTCTCCAGGGCCAAGCCCATGAGCCTGCTGGCACCATCGATGAGGCGAAAGGTGCCGTAGAGGTGTGGTTCGTCGACCAGGATGTGGGCGCTGGAGAACAGAAAGGCAAGTACCTCGTAGAGTCCCTCCTCGGACACCACCATGCGCTGGCTCATGATTTCCACTCCTCTCCATATCGCTGCTCGAAAACCATGTTGCACAACTCAAGCCTCGGAGGTGGCGCGGGATCCTCCGCCGGATAGCCCAATGTGACCACCAGCATGGGTTCTACTCTATCGGGCAACTCCAGGAGCTCACTGATGGCAGACTTGGCGTATGACAGGGCCACGCAGGTGCCGATGCCCATCTCGTGCGCGGCAAGCATGATGTTCTGCGATGCTATCGCACAGTCGGCCAGGCACAGTCTCTGTTTCCATTCGTTGGCGTCCGCGTCCATCTCGGCACAGACGACGATGAAGGCGGAAGGCATGGCGAAGATGCCAGGGGCGAATTTCTTGACCAGTTCCCTTTGTGGTGGTGAGGTGACGACGACGAAGCGCCACGTCTGCAAGTTGCCCCCGGAGGGCGCCCACCTCGCCGCCTCCAAGAGTCTTTGTAACTTCTCTTTCTCTATCGGCTGGTCGGTGAACTGCCTGATGCTCCTTCTGCCCTTGATAGCTTCCATGACGTCCATCTCGAGGTAACCTCCTTGTCGGGTGACAGCATTCCCACGTCCGGTTCAGTCGTATAGATGACAGGCCACCAGGTGCCCGTCCTTCAGTTCTTTTAGGACCGGTTCTTGCTGCACACACCGTTCGCTGCTCTTCGCAGGGCAGCGAGGGGCGAACCGGCAGGTGCCCTCGGCTCCGGCCAGGGTCGATATCTCGCCCTCCAGGATGATCTCCTCTGGCTGGTATTCCGGGTCGGGTACTGGCATCGCCGACAACAGGGCCTGAGTGTAGGGATGCATGGGCTCTTGGAAGATGTCCTCCACGGCTCCCAACTCCAGGATCCTGCCCTGGTACATCAATGCCACGCGGTCACAAAGATAACGGATGACAGCCAGATCGTGGGAGATGAAGAGATAGGTGAGGTTGAGGCGCTCCTGTAGCTCCAAGAGCAAGTCGAGCACCTGGGCCTGGACAGAGACATCAAGGGCTGAGGTTGGCTCGTCCAGGACCAACATCTTGGGCTCCAGGGCCAAAGCTCTGGCGATGCCGATCCTCTGTCTCTGTCCGCCGCTGAACTCGTGGGGGTACCGGTAGAGGTGGTCTTCCATCAGGCCCACCAGGCTTATCAGTTCGCGCACTCTCTGGTCGAGAGCCCGACCCTTGCCCCACTTGTGCACCAGCAAGGGCTCGCCGACGATTCGCTTGACAGTCATCCTGGGGTTCAGCGAGGAGTAGGGGTCCTGGAAGATCATCTGCATTTCTGAGCGTCGCTTGCGCATCTGTGACTCGGAGAGCTGACAGAGATCTTGGCCCTCGAAGAGGATCTCTCCCTGCGTGGGCTCGATCAGCCGGAGTATGGTCTTGCCCACCGTAGTCTTGCCCGATCCTGACTCGCCCACCAACCCAAAGGACCGACCTTGCCGGATTTCCAGGTCGATCCCGTCCACCGCCTTCACGGATCCGACTTGGCGCTGAAGGAGGCCCCCCATAACCGGGAAGTACTTCTTCAAGCCCCTCACTTGTAGCAAGGCCTGACTCATGAGCACTCCGCTTTAGGCATACAGGAAGCAACTGACCACATGGTTGGTGTTCATTTCCACTGGCGCTGGGGGCGGTTCCTCAGCGCAACGGGGCATAGCGTGCTCGCAGCGTGGATGGAACCTGCACCCCGGGGGCGGATTGAGCAGATTGGGTACCGAGCCTGGGATGCCTCGGATCTCGCCCCGCTTCGTGCCGTAGGTAGGTATGGCTCGCATCAGCCCCACGGTGTAGGGATGCTTGGGGTTCTTGAAGATGTCGAGCGCACTCCCGTACTCCACCACCACCCCAGCGTACATAACCGCCACCTTCTGGCACATCTTGGCCACGACGCCCAGGTTGTGGGTGATGAGAAGCACTGAGAGATTCAACTCCTCAACCAACTCCTCGATGAGCCGCAGGATCTGGGCCTGGATAGAGACGTCGAGCGCCGTGGTGGGCTCGTCCGCGATAAGCAAGGTGGGCGTCCCGGAAAGGGCCGCGGCGATGAGGACGCGCTGCCTCATCCCTCCACTGAACTGATGGGGATAATCGGACATCCTCTGGGAGACATCGGCGATGCCTACCCGCTGGAGCATCTCCTGCGCCCTGTCTCTGGCTCGGTGCCGTAGTTGGCGCACATCCGGAAGGAGGTTCCCTGCACCGCCCAGCAATCCCAATCGGGATGCTTTGGAGGTGTCCTGCCTGGATCCGATGATATCGATCATCTGGTCGCCGATGGAGAACACGGGGTTCAGGCTGGTGGTGGGATCCTGGAAGATCATGGCTAGCTTCTGGGCCCGTAACAAGCGCATCTCTTCGTTGGTCTTCTCCAGGACGTTCTCCCCTTCGAAGAGCACTTCCCCACCCACGATCTCTCCCGGTGGGCACGGCACGAGGCGGGCAATGCTGAGGGCGGTCATCGTCTTGCCGCAACCCGTCTCTCCTACCAGGCCCAGGACGTCGCCGCGCCACATTCTCAGGTTGACCCCGTTGAGGACCTTGGACACGCCGTCGAAAGTCCGAAAGTTGAGTCGCAGATCCTTGATCTCCACCAGCAAGTCACGGCCCATGTGGCTCATACCTTGGCACTACCTGCGTGCCCTGGGGTCGAGGAGGTCTCTGATACCATCGCCCAGAATGTTGAATCCGAAGACGGTCAGGAACATGGCCAATCCAGGAAAGGTGGAATACCACCAGCCATAGGGGAGGAACTCGCGACCCTTGGCGATCATGGCCCCCCACTCCGGGATGGGAGGTTGGGCTCCCACGCCGATGAAGCCCAGGGCGGCCAGGTTGAGGACGGCGAAACCGAAATCCATGGAAGCCTTGACCAGGATCGCCGACAGGCAGTTGGGCAAGATGTGGCTGAAGATGATCCGAGGCCGGGTGGCGCCGACGCAGCGGGCTGCTTCCACGTAGTCCTCCTCGCGAATGGAGAGCACCTGTGCCTGCACCAGTCGGCAGTAGCCGGGCCACCACATGATGGACAGGGCGATCATGGCATGGAGGATGCTGGGGCCGAGGGCAGCAGTGATGGCCAGGGCAAGGAAGATGCCTGGCATAGTGAGCATGATGTCGGTGATGCGCATGATGACTTCATTGACCGCACCTCCGAAGTACCCAGCGATTCCGCCCAGCGCCACGCCAATGATCCCGCCTACCAAGACGATCACCGTCCCGGCGATCAGCGAGGTCTGAGTGGCCCATACGGTGCGAGTGAAGACGTCTCGACCGTATTCGTCGGTGCCAAAGAGGTTCTCGCGTGCGGGTCCTGTCAGACGTATCTCGACGTGGGTGGCAAAGCCTGCATCCTCTGGGTAGGGTGCCCAATGGCGACCGGTGAAGGCCACCAGCAGCAGAAAGATGGTGATGGCCACACCAATGATGGAAAGACGGCTCTGTCGAAAGCGGTACAGGCCCCGGCCAGCCTCATCGAGCAAGCCCTGGTGCTCGGATCGCCAACGACCCCAGCGGCCTTGAGCTTCAAGCGGCACACTAGTAGCCAAGAGCTACTCTCCCGGGCAATCGCTAGCCGTAACGTATGCGTGGATCGATGATTCCATAAGAGAGATCGACCAACAAGTTGACGATGGTGAACAAAAGGCCCACGAAGAGGGTGATGCCCATGATGGGCTGGAAGTCCAGCGTCATGGCGGACTTGACGGCGTACAGGCCAATACCGGGCCAGTCGAACACGGTCTCTATCATCACCGACCCGCCCAACTGCCAGCCGAAGAGGAAGCCCAACATAGCCACAGTGGCGATAAGGGCATTCTTGAGCACGTACTTGAAGAGGATAACTCGCTCCGGCAGACCACTGGCCCGAGCCATGATCACGAAGTCCTTTTGCATCACCTCAAGGATGTCTGCCCTCAGTAGACGGGTGATCAGGGCGATGCCGATCAGCGCCTGGCAGAACGCTGGCAACGCGATGTGCTTCAAGGCAATCTGGAAGCTAGGGAAGTCGGCTGCCAGCAGGCTGTCTACCAGAAGCATGCCCGTGACCTGTGGGGGGAAGGGGGTGCGAGGGTCAAAACGACCGCTAATGGGCAACAAGTGGAGGGTCATGGCCAGGATCAGTTGGAGGATCATCCCCAGCCAGAAGACGGGCAGGCTGATGGAAGAGAGAGCTACGATTCTAGATAGCTGGTCGGGCCATCTGTCTCTGAAAACGGCGGCGGCCATAGCCATCGGCACTCCGATGACCACCGCCAGAATGGTAGAGACGAGGACCAGTTCAAAAGTGGCTGGGAAGTACCTCTTTAGATCCCTAGCCACAGGATGGCGGCTCATCATCGAGGTGCCAAAATCGCCACTGAGGACGCCCCTCATATAGGTGAGGTATTGCATAGGCAGGGGCTCGTTGACACCGAATTCCTCTTGGAGCTTCTGGATCTGATCAGCAGTGGCTTGGGGGCCGGCTGCCAGCCTGACCGGATCGCCAGGTACAATGTGGGAGATGATGAAAGTGACAATGGAGAGCCCGATCAGCACGGGGATGATCAATAATAGTCGGCGTATCAGGTAGTAGCGAAGTCCCACGACTCACTCTCTTTCTTCCTCGGGTTGTGAGAGGAACGTTTGACGATGTGTGCCCGCCAAGTCATCGCAGCGGCAGGTTATCTGGGCTTCCACCATCCCTCAGGAGACGAGGCAGCCAGGGCGTCCCTGCTTCCCGTGAAAAACTGAACATCACGGGCCTTTTGGGACGAGCACGCGCCGAAGGAGAATACAGACCCTGGTGAGACAGGAATGCCAAGGCGCAGGGCCATCGTCCCAGCGAGACAGCCCTGTCGCGTGGATAGCATCAAGCTGTCTCCATCAGAGTCTCGTTGGATCCTCAACGTTGGGAACGGCTGGCCGCCACTGGCTGGAAAACGCTGGATGTCAGAATGACCGCTGATAGGTGAGGGGACGGTCCTTCGAACCGCCCCTCACCATCACGTCTCCCGCTACTCCTCTGCCCACAGGGGCCAGAAGTCGAGGGCGATGTACCCCGTGTACTCGTACCCCTTCACACGATCAGCGAAGCCCAGCATGTTGGGCATCGTGTACAGCATGATCGCTGGGATGTCCTCCATGATCATGGCCTGCATGTCTTTGATCAGTTCCAGCCGCTCTTCTACGTCAGCCGTGCCTTCTGCCTGTTCGAGGAGGGCATCGAAGTCGGCGTTCTTGTAGAAGCAGGAGCTCTGGAAGCTCCCTCCCTCGGGCTTGTCCCAGAAGGGCGAGTAGTACTGGTACCTGAACCACTGGGTGGCTACGGGCCCCATGTCGTCGAAGACGGCCATGGTGTCCGCCCCGGTTTCTGGATGGGTGGACATGGCCACCATATCCGGCCAGACCTTGGGCACCAGGTTTACTGTGAAACCGAAGTCCGCCAAAGGCTGCGCGAGCATCGTGCCCATGGCCTCCTCGAAGGGCAGACCCGTGACATAAACAAAGTCTATGTCCAGCCCTCCATCGGCCCAAGGCGTTTTCTCCAGATACTCCCTGGCCTTCTCCAGATCCTGGCGGTACACCGGCTGGACATTGGGATCGTGCCCCGGTACACCGTCGGGCAGGCACCCTGTGATCAGCGGACAAAGGTCGGGTCCACCCTGGGTGGCCACGAAGCCTTCGTAGTCAAAGGCGTAGGCCATGAACTTGCGGAAGTTGATGTCGGAGAAGGGCTCCTTCTGGTTGTGCATCTTGACATAGCCGGTCAGGAAGCCTGGGTTCACTTCCGTGTGAGTCCCTTCGTTGCCGTCAATCAAGGGCAGATCGTCGACCGCTACCGTGTCGATGATGTCAACCTCGCCGGCCAGCAGGGCCATTCGCCTCTCCGCCGAGTCGCGAATGATCCTCCAGATGACGCCAGCCAGCCGTCCTCCTTCCGGCCATCCTCGCCAGTAGTCGGGTACCGCCTCCAGCTCGTAGACCGTCCCAGGCTCCCAGCGTTTGATCTTGAAGGGGCCGGAGCCCGCCGCGTTCTCCAGAAGCCAACCCTCGCCCTTGTCACCGTTGGACTCGTGCGCCATCACTTCGTCCGGATTGGCGATGAAGGTTTGACC
>CAZQDO010000258.1:0-1454 GCA_964592085.1 uncultured Anaerolineae bacterium
CTTATAAATTCTGGGGGCTCTTTGAGGCAAACATTCACTTGATAGGCCTGGGAAAAGACTCGGGAAATGGCACGCTCTTTCTTCTTGGCACCGACGGGATGGGGAGAGATCTGTTCTCAAGAATCGTCTATGGCGCACGAATATCGCTGTCCGTCGGCGTAATCGGTGTACTGATGAGCTTTGTATTTGGTATTGTCCTGGGCGGCATCTCTGGGTACTATGGTGGATGGATTGACACGTCCATTCAACGGGTGATCGAGTTTCTGCGCTCCATCCCCACCATTCCTCTTTGGATGGGCCTGGCTGCCGCTCTACCTTTGAATTGGCCTCCTCTACAAGTCTACTTTCTTATCACCATCATTCTCTCCCTGGTGGGATGGACGGGCATGGCACGGGTGGTGAGGGGGCGATTCCTGGCGCTGCGGGAAGAGGACTTTGTCTTGGCTGCCAAACTTGTCGGGGCCAGCGAGATGAGGGTCATCATCCGCCACATGGTGCCCTCGTTTCTGAGCCACATCATCGCCTCTATTACCCTCTCCATCCCAGGAATGATCCTGAGCGAGACCTCTCTCAGCTTCCTGGGATTAGGGCTCAGACCGCCGGTGATAAGCTGGGGCGTTTTATTGCAGGCTGCTCAGAATGTGCGTTCCGTCGCCCTGGCTCCCTGGTTGCTTCTGCCGGGGGTTGCGCTGGTGATTTCGGTGCTGGCCTTCAATTTCCTGGGCGACGGCCTGCGCGATGCGGCAGACCCCTACGCCAGATAGCAGAGGAAGGACAGAGATGAACCCAAACGGCGGAGAGCCCCTGATCGAAGTGCAAGACCTCAAAGTCTACTTCTACCTGGACGAAGGCACCGTCCACGCTGTCGAGGGCGTCAGCTTTGACATCAAGCGCGGCAGGACCCTGGGTATCGTCGGGGAAAGCGGTTGTGGTAAGAGTGTCACCTCGCAGGCCATTATGCGGATTGTTCCCCCACCAGGAGAGATCGTCCAGGGCCATATCCTTTTCTATCGCTACAAGGGGAACGGCTCTGCGGAAGGGGTCGAGCTCACCCAGCTCGACCCGCGGGGCGTGGAAATCTGCGACATCCGGGGCAATGAAATCGCCATCATCTTTCAGGAACCGATGACTTCTCTCAGCCCCGTTCACTCTATTGGCGACCAGATCACGGAAGCCCTCATCCTTCACCAAAAGATGGACAAAACGGAGGCCCGCGTCAAGGCTATCGAGATGCTGACCCGCGTCGGCTTCCCGCAGCCGGAACAGCGCATTGACGCTTACCCTCACCAGCTCTCCGGCGGGCTGCGCCAACGGGCCATGATCGCCATGGCCCTCTCCTGTCACCCCAGCTTGCTCATCGCCGACGAGCCTACCACGGCCCTCGACGTCACCACCGAAGCCCAGATCCTCGATCTGATGAAGGATCTGCAGCAAGAGTTCGGCATGGCCATCCT
>CAZQDO010000258.1:1554-8343 GCA_964592085.1 uncultured Anaerolineae bacterium
CCCAGATCCTCGATCTGATGAAGGATCTGCAGCAAGAGTTCGGCATGGCCATCCTTTACATCACCCACAACCTGGCCGTCATCGCCGAGATGGCGGACGACGTGGTCGTCATGTATCTGGGGCGGGACGTGGAGTTTGCCCCCGTGGACGACATCTTCTACGAGCCTTACCACCCCTACACCCGCGCCCTGCTGCGTTCCATCCCGCGCATCGGGCGCAAGTCCCGGCAGCGATTACATGCCATCATCGGCGCCGTCCCCGACCCCTACAACATCCCACGGGGCTGTCCGTTTCACCCGCGTTGTTCGGACTTTATGCCCGGCAAATGCGACCTGGATCAAGAGGTTCCCTTGGTCCAGATCAAGCCCGGCCATTCCGTCCGCTGCTGGTTGTACGAATAAGAAGCATCAGCGTAAACTTAAGCTCCGAGCCCCGTCCCCGGGGCGGCCCGAGGACGGGCCTTTGAGCCTTGAGTTTACGGGAATGGAATAAGAAGAGCGAGGCAACCTGTTATGTCTGAACAAACGACCTCCCCGCAGAACGACATCCTGCTTGAGGTTAGAGACCTCAAGAAGCACTTTCCTATCTACAAGGGCATGTTCAAACGTGTGATTGGACACGTCAAAGCAGTGGATGGCGTCAGCTTCTTCGTGCGACAAGGGGAGACAATGGGTCTGGTGGGCGAGAGCGGTTGTGGAAAAACCACCACCGGGCGGGTCATCCTGCGCGCCTACGATCCCACTGCTGGCGAGATTTGGTTCAGGGACCGCAATCTGGGGCGTGTCAACGTTCCCGACCTGGACAAGCAACAGCTCAGGGGCATCCGTCAAAACATGCAACTGATCTTCCAGGACCCGTACTCTTCCCTCAATCCCCGGATGACACTCCTGCAGGTCGTCGGCGAACCCCTGTTCGTCAACGGTGTGGCCAAAGGTTCAGAGCTAAAGGATCGGGTTGCTGATCTCTTGCGTATCGTGGGCCTGCGCCCTGAGTACATGATTCGCTATCCCCATGCCTTCAGCGGTGGCCAACGGCAGCGCATCGGCATCGCCCGTGCCCTGGCGCTCAACCCCCAGTTTGTCATCTGTGACGAACCGGTCTCTGCTCTCGACGTTTCGGTCCAGGCCCAGATCCTGAATCTCCTCCAGGACCTGCAGGCCGAGTTCGGCCTGACCTACGTGTTCGTCGCCCATGACCTCAGCGTGGTCGAGCACATCAGCGACCGCGTGTGCGTGATGTACGTCGGCAAGCTGGTGGAGATGGCGGACACCGAGGAATTGTTTGGCAATCCCTTGCACCCCTACACCGAGGCGCTGATGTCGGCAGTGCCCAAGCCCGACCCGCGCTATAAGGGCAGGCGCATCCTCCTGGAGGGAGACGTGGCCGACCCTGCCAACCCACCCAACGGATGCTACTTTCACCCCCGCTGCCGCTACGCGGTGGATGTCTGCAAACACGAGTCGCCGCAGTGGCACGAACTGCGCCCCGGACACTTTGTGAGTTGCCACCGGGCGGAGGAGCTCTCCCTGGTCGGCGTGACAGCGGCAGCCATCACGTACCAGGACAGGGTGTAAGTACTGGCCCGCCTCACCTCCAATCTCCCACAAACGAGGAATGTATCCATCGCTTCTTTGTCTCCCCCCATGCTGGAGTTTGCGCCCCACCACTGCGTGAGCCTGGTTTAGAGCCAGTGGACAAATTTCGCTTGACCTGGTATACTTTAGCCGGTGCTTTCTGCGGGATGCGGGTTTATAGCCAAGTGTCATTGCGAGGAGCGGAGCGACGAAGCAATCTCCACCGTTGCTTGCATTTGAAGGCGGGAGATTGCTTCGCTGCGCTGGCAATGACATCCTTTGTTAGGCTATGACAACGCACTTAGCAAAGTCGAGTTACGGAGACGATGTATGGAACACGGTCTGGTTGCCCTGCTGTTCGATCTGGGTGACACCATCATGGTCGAGGAAAGCGAGATCAAGGATGCGGCTGGGACGACGCTGCAGGCCGACCTGCTCCCAGGCGCGGCCGAGATGCTGCGCCGCTTCAAGGCCCAGGGCCACACCCTGGGCCTGGTGGCCGACAGCAGGCCCGATACGCCCATCAACGTGCTGCGGCAGCATGGCCTGCTGGAACTCTTTGACACCCTGACCATCTCCGACGTAGTCGGTGCCAGCAAGCCGGAGCCGCAGATCTTTCGTGCCGCGCTGGAGGAGCTGGGCATTCCGGAGAGAGATTACGGACGGGTGGTGATGGTGGGCAACAACCTGGAGCGCGACATCGTGGGGGCCAGCCGGCTGGGGCTGATCTCCATCTACTTCTACTGGAACGACCGCCGCCGCAGCCAGCCATTGACGGACGAGGAGAGGCCACAGTACACGGTGACGTCCATCGCGGAGCTGGTGGCCTTGATCGAAAAACTGGATGACTGGAGGGAGCAATGAAGCCTACGACGATCACGCTGCACACCTGTTTTCAGATCGGCAGGGTGGACCCGCGCATCTTTGGAGGTTTCCTGGAGCACATGGGGCGGGCTGTGTACGAGGGCGTGTACCACCCGCAGAGCGTTCACGCCGATGCCGACGGCTTCCGCACCGACGTGCTGGGCGCGCTGCGCCGCCTGAACATGACAGCCATGCGCTACCCCGGCGGCAACTTCGCCTCTGGCTACCACTGGCGGGACGGCGTTGGCCCGCAGGAGCGCCGTCCAGCGGTGCGGGAGCTGGCCTGGAACAGCATCGAGCCGAACCACTTTGGCACCGACGAGTACTTCAAGCTCTGCGGCGAGATGGGCTGGACGCCGATGATCACCATCAACATGGGCACCGGCACGCCTGAGGAAGCCCGCAACTGGGTGGAGTACTGTAATTGCCCGCCCGGCACCCGTTACGCGAACCTGCGCGCGGCTAATGGCGCCCCTGAGCCGTATGACGTCAAGCTCTGGTGCCTGGGCAACGAGATGGACGGCCCCTGGCAGCTAGGCCACGTTACCGCTGAGCAGTACGCCATCCGCGCCCAGCAGGCCGGCAGGATGATGAAGGCCGTGGACCGGTCCGTCGAGCTGGTGGCCTGTGGTTCTTGTGGCATTGGAATGGAGACGTACATGGAGTGGGATCGGCAGGTGCTGGAGTACCTTGGCGACCTGGCCGACTACGTCAGCCTGCACCGCTACGCGGGCAATCGGGATGACGACACACCCGATTACCTGGCCATCACCCATTCCATAGACCGCCAGATTGAGGAGATGGACGCGGCCTGTCGCTTCGTACAGGCCCGGCGGCGAAGCAAGAAACGCGCCTACCTGTGCTTCGACGAGTGGAACGTCTGGTACAAGGACGAAACCATGGACGGCCAGGGCAGCTTTGCACCGCATCTCATTGAGGAGGTGTACAACCTGGAGGACGCCCTGATCGTGGCCGGCTTTCTCAACAGTTTCATCCGCCACGCCGACGTGGTCAAGATCGCCAACCTGGCCCAGATCGTCAACGTCATAGCGCCGATCCTGACCCGTGGTGATGAGCTACTGATCCAGTCCATCTTCTATCCTTTCGAGATGGTCTCGCGGCGGCGAGAGGGCATCGCGCTCCAGGCCATCGTCACCGGCCCAGGCTACGAAAGCAAGTCTCACGGGTGGGCGAGCTACATAGACACCAGCGCCATCCTGAACGGCGACCGGCTGCACGTCTTTGCCACCAATCGCAGCCTCGACGAACCCGCCGTGGTGCGCATCGAAGTTGCCGACAAGGAAATCGCTGCCCTGGTGGATGCAGAAGTGCTGACTGGGCCGCACGCAAAGGCGGCCAACTCTTTCGAGGATCCCGACACCGTCCAGTCCGGTGTGTTCTCAGAGGTGCGACTTGCGGCTAGGTGCGCTGACTTTGAGCTGCCTGCACTGTCAGTAGCCGCACTGACCTTCCAACTAGCTTGACGTGAACACGATTTTTGGAATCTAAACAGAAGCAACTGGGAGAAGCACATCATGGCGACCTACAGCATCGTGGACTTTGGCGCCGTCGGCGACGGCAGAACAGATAACGCCCAGGCCATTCAGAAAGCCATTGACACGTGCCACGCCGTCGGCGGAGGACGGGTCCTGGTCCCGGCCGGCAGCACCTTCGTCGCCGGGCCATTTGAGCTGAAATCGTACGTGGAGCTGCACGTCGAAGCCAGCGCCGCTCTCGTGGCCAGCACGGACGAGACCCTCTATACCGAGACGCCCTTCAAGAACCAGCGCGAAGGCACTATGTGGATCAAAGCCAGGGATGCACGCCGCGTCTCCATCACCGGCACAGGCACCATTGACGGCCAGGGCACCGAATTCATGGTCAGCGAGGAGCCGACGCATTACAACTACGAGATCAAGGACGGTGTGGACAGGCGACCCCACGTGTTGACGCTCATCGGTTGCCGCCACGTGACCATCCGGGATGTGACGTTCGCCAACGCCGCTCATTGGTGCATCCACCCCGCTGGCTGCCAGGATGTGTTGATTCACGGCGTCCGCATTTTGAACAGCCTGAAAGTCAGGAATTGCGACGGCATTGACATTGACCACTGCCGCAACGTGCGCATCAGTGATTGCTACATCGAATCGGCCGACGACTGCATCTGCATAAAAAACAGAAGGGACTACGATGAATATGGTCCGTGCGAGAATGTCACGATCACGGGATGCGTTCTGACCTCCACCTCCTGCGCCGTCAAGCTGGGCAGTGAGAACGTGGATACCATGCGCAACATCGTTTTCGACGCCTGCGTCATCCATGCCAGCAATCGCGGCCTGGGCATCCAGAACCGCGACGAGGGCTGCATCGAGAATGTCATCTTTGCCAACATCGTGATCGAGTCCCGCTTGTTCGCTGACGTGTGGTGGGGCAAAGCGGAGCCCATTTACGTCACCGCCTTCAAGCGCGCGCCTGGCACGCCTTTCCGCTTCCCTGAGGGTGAGTCGGAGGGACGCATCGGCAAGGTGCGCAACATCCGCTTTATCAACATCCTGTGTCGGAGCGAAAACGGCATCTACGTCAGTGGCTGTCCCGACAGTCGGATCGAAGAGGTGTTGTTCGAGAACGTGCGAGTGGAGATTAACAAGACGACCGAGTATCCTGGCGGCTTGTATGATCGGCGACCCTGCGACGTCGAAGGCATCATCCAGCGCCACACGGCGGGCTTTTACCTCAACCAGGCCGACGACGTCACGCTCCGAAACTGCAAGGTCGTCTGGGGCGACAACCGGCCGGATTATTTTGGACACGCCGTCGAGGCCCACGACGCGAAGGAACTGCAAATCGAGAACATGCGAGGAACAGCCGCGCACCCGGAGCGGGATGAGCCCATTCGCATTGAAGCGGAAGCGGACATTGAGTTGGGCGCTGGCCATCCTGAGCTTGTTGCGTTCTGACGTTTTCCCTCCCGCCGGTTGCTTTTGGGGATCTGGGTATCTGAACATCCGCCTGGAGTTAGCGTTTTGTCCGATACTACCAGCCAAACCTGCGGGAGGGTGGGCAGTTACCCGTGGTCATTGAAAGAGTGAAAAGAGATGTCTCGCGTTTTTCATCTTGTTCCCCACACGCACTGGGACCGGGAGTGGTACCTTACCTTCCAACAGTTCCGTATCCGCCTGGTTCGCCTGATGGACCGGCTACTGGACATCCTGGCCAACGACGACGGCTACGCCCACTTCATGCTTGATGGCCAGACCCTCCTCCTGGAGGACTATCTGCAGATCCGCCCTGAGCGCGCTGACGAGATCGCCCACTGGGTGCAGGCAGGGCGCCTCTCCATCGGGCCGTGGTACGTGCTGGCTGACGAGTTCCTGGTTACGCCAGAGTCGCTGGTTCGCAATTTGATGCTGGGTGACCGGGTCTGCCGGCGCTTCGGCGACAGGATGCCGGTGGGCTATGTACCGGATCTCTTTGGCCACATCAGCCAGTTACCTCAGATTTTCAGGGGCTTCGACATCGAGTCTAGCGTCCTTCGCCGGGGACTGGCCGAGGAGCCGGTCGAGCTGTGGTGGGAGGCACCCGACGGCAGCCGCGTGCTGGCCTGTTACCTGCGCAACGGGTACGACAACGCCACCCGCCTGCCGATGACCAACCCTGAAGCCTTCGTCGCCGCCATAAGGGGCGCCGCCGACCGCCTGGCTCCGCACGTCGGCAGCGGGCAGGTGTTGCTCATGGCCGGCAACGATCATCAAGAGCCCGATTCAAGGCTCCCTGGCCTCGTCGCCTACGCCAACGACGGGCGGCTGGGCGACGACCGCCTGGTCCACAGCTCTCTGCCGGCCTACGTCGCGGCTGTGCGCGAGGCGGTAGAAGGCGGCTCCCTCCCCACAGTGAAAGGTGAATTGCGCTCGCCTCAGCGCCACCACTTGCTGCCCGGCGTGCTCTCGACGCGGATGTGGATCAAGCAGCGCAACGATGCCATCGAGACGCTGCTGACCCGCTGGACAGAGCCCTTCGCCGCCTGGTCTGAGTTGTTGGCCGTCGGCGATGCCCCGCTCTCAGAGAGCCCCACGCACCTGTCGGGCCACGAGCCGTTGGCCCGCGTGCACCAGACCGCACCCCTCATCCGGCACGCCTGGCGGATGTTGCTGGAAAACCATCCCCACGACTCGATCTGCGGCTGCAGTGTGGACCAGGTGCATCGGGAGATGGCCCTGCGCTTCGACCAGGCCGAGCAGATCGCCGAAGAGATCGCCACCCTGAGCCTGGCCGCCATCGCCGACCAGGTGGACACCAGCCAGGGCGGCGTTCAGCCGTTGGTGGTCTTTAACCCTACCGGCGGCCCCCGCAC
>CAZQDO010000259.1:0-8255 GCA_964592085.1 uncultured Anaerolineae bacterium
GTATCCCACAGGTAGCTACCGTCGGAAGCATGGATGCCATTGGTGATCATGGTAGGGCTGATGATGTCGGTATCGGTGATCGGTTTGGCTGCCAGCGGCGTGTAGAAGAGCTCCAGTCGTTCCGTGATCGGCTGCGAGGCGCGCAGGGCGGTCCATTGCAGAGTGATCTGCCCTGAGCCGTCAACCTGGCTCACCGGGTTAGCCCAGGTGAGGGTGGGCGGGGGCGGGTCGGTGGCGAAGAGGATCGTGTAGTTGTGCTGGACGGTTGAGCTCGGGTTGTTCAGTCCGGGGCCGACGAGTCGGACCTTCCACGTCCCCCCCTCTAGCGTTTCGCCGCTCGTCGGAGTGACGGCGAAGGTGATCCGCTTGCCCGCCAGGGTATTCGTGGAAGTGACGACGGCACCAGGTACAGTTTCGGTGATCTCGGTGTTGTCGGGTTTGATCAGCGTGACCGCCAGGTCACCATTCACCCACCCGGTGGAGAAGACGGCCCGGCCTGCCGCGCCTGGGCTGATGGTGAACGGGCAGGTGTGGGTATTGATGGTGGTGGTCGTGTCGCAGCCCTGGCTGGCCGGAGAAACCTTGGGCCAGTCCTCGACGGGCGACTTGAGCGGCGGAGAGAGATTGATTTGCAGACTGCCCGGCGGTTCGATCTGGGTTAGCTTGGGCGGTGCCGGCGCATTGCGCACATCGGCTGCCTGCAAGCTGCCGCCGTATTCGTCAATCAGGACGTGATCGTCGGTGCCCAGGATGAGCTCAGGGCCATCCTCGTCGGCGTAGAGCCCAACATCGAAGCCGGCGACGCTGAGAACACCCGACATGCCCCAGGCGTAGGCCGTACAACTGTCGTTGGTGCAGAACTCGCCGAAGGCGATCTTGACGGCGATAGAAATGTCGAAGGGTGGCACCCACTCTACGACGGCGTCCTCCCTTATGAAGAGGGCGGCCTTGATGCTGCCCGTGAAGTGGAGGTCACTGTTGGCCGGAAGCCAGTTGTATTTGCCCTGCCACCCCTGGCCGACCCAGGCGTGCATCTTTAGCTCCCCGGTGATGACCCCACCGTAGGCGCCGACCTGGGCCTGGAGGAGCACGTCGAGGGGCTCCCAGGCAACCTGGAGCAGCAGGTCGGCGTTGAGGATGCCCACGATGGTGGCGCCAGCCTGGAGCTCGAAGAGGCCGCGCGTGTCAATGGTCACCTGGCCTAAGCCGTCGGAGAGCACCGCGTCGCTGGGCACAGAGCGGAAGCCGATCTGCATGGTAATCACGGTGTAGTCCGGGCCGATGGTGACGATGCCCCCGATGAGGTCAACGCCGACGCCGGTGGCACCCACCGGAATGTAAGTCGGAGCGATGTCCAGGATGAGCTTGGCTTCTTTGAGCTTGGTCTCGCAGAGCTTGAAGCCGATCTGGACTGACGGGGGTTCCGGCGCCCCCCCGCTGCTCCCGTCGTCGCCCAGCATGGGCAGGGCGATGGCGGCCTCACCCCGAATCACGGTCACGATCTCGCTGCTGTCACACGTCTCCTCAGTAACCTTGACGGTGGCCCCCCAGGTATCGAAGCTGAACGACTGTTCGAACGTGGTCGCATTCAGCCCGCTGCCGGTGTTGGGGTGATCCTTGCTGAAAACCTGCAACCGACCGGCCTGGCTGAACATCACCGTGCCGGTCGTTCCCTTTACGGAGATATCAGGCAGTTCCCACTGCTTCACCTCGTCGTTGCCGTTGTCCCACTGGTACTCAGGCAACCGCAGGTCGAGGCAGCTTTTGTCCTCACCGCAGTTTTTGGCGACGGGGTCTGGGTCATCAATGGCCATGCGACGCGCCTCACCGGGCGGCTGAACGACCACCTGCACTTTCTTCGTCGCTCCTCCCATCCCTGCGGGCTGCGTGATCTTGGCATAAGGAGCCCGTAGCTGGCTGTTGATTGGGCCGGTTTGCTTCTTGAAGTTGTCGGGGGTCAGGATCAAGCCGGTGGCAGCACCGTCGGGCCCATTGAGGATCCGCAGCTCAAGGCTGGCCAGGCTCACCGGCGAGGGCAGCGATTGCGGTTGGGCGACGTTAACGCCGAATTGATAACGCCTGTACTCGTTGGGGTCGGTCAGGCCGGCGTCAGGGTACAGCTCCCAGGGGACGTCCCAGGTCCTGTCGTAAGGCGCGTCCTTTGTATCCACCATCACCGGCGCACTGATCGTACCGCTGCCAATGGCCTTCCCCCCCGCCGCTGTGGTGCTGATGAAATTGAGCGTAGACGTGAAGCTGGCCCCCCAGCGTTTGAAGGGTGTCAGCCGCCGCTCCGTATTCTCCATCGGCACGAGCGCTGTACAGGTGTCCGGTGGGGCCGCACAGGATACCTCGCCGGTATGGTCGGGGAGGGCTGGGTAGATCAGGGGGAGACCGTAGACCCCTGAGGACGGAGCGCGCTGGCCGCGGTCGGTGCCATCGGCAAACGGCGAGTCTGTATCCACGTAGGCCAGACCGATCCCGCTTTCGTCAGTCGTGAACAGGGTCGCGCCCGTGCTATCGATATCGAAGCAGACCGAGCCCTGCGCCACGTAGATCCAGCGGCCCTGGAAGGGCCCCATCACGGGGGTGCCAAACTGCTCGTTCGTCGTGCACCAGGTCTCCCCATTTGGGCCGGGCTCGCTGAAACCCCCTTCACTGTAGACAGTCAAGCCAAGCGCCGACCTCGAGGGTGTCGTGAAGTTGTGGGCAGGCAGCGGATCATGGGGCAAGATGATCGGCTGACAGTCAAACTTCTTCGTCGGGACCGTCCCGTCCGGACAGGCGAGTATCTCCACCGTGACCGTGTAGACGACGGCGGGGCCAGTAAGGGGATTCGGGTCCTCGATAGGGCGGTCCTGGTTGATGATGGCCAGCGCATAGGCGCCGCTGACGTTGGCAGCGCCGATCTCGAACGTGCGTACGTCTCCCTGTTCGGGCGCATAGTCGGTGAGCATACCCTCGTTGCCGTTGTACAGGCCACGGACGGCCGACTGGATATCGCCGCTCGTCGGCTCGACGATTGCCAGATCGAGAGGCGCCGTTGTCGAAACGATGATGCCGGCGCTGTATTTGGCACCCAGCGTGAACTCTCGCAGCTCAATCAAGCGGTTCGAGCTGAAAAAGACTGTCTCGCTCCTCCAGGATCCGTCGGGCTGTCCGGGCACACCGCCAGTGGGTGTCCAGAGGTTGGCCTTCTGGTACTCGATGCGGTAGTTGCGCCGTTGGTCGTCGGGGAAGTAGTTGTCCTCCGCTCTGAACACCTCGGCCTTGAGGGTCTCGCTGCTGATGCTTGAGTTATGACCGTCAATGAAGACATAAGACGTGTCTTCCGTAAAGCTGCCACCTTCGGCGAGGAGCTCCAGCGAGCCGTCAGCTTTCTCAACCTTCACGTTCACCCCCGCCGTGACAGGGACAGGGGTAGTCCAGTCGAGGGCGTGGTTGCCGCGGACTGCGACGGCGCGCCAGTGGGCTGGGTCCGCCGGGGGTACCAGATCGTACAGGTGGTTGGTATCAGCGAGGATGCCGTCGAGGTAGCTCGGTACGCCGGGCGTGTTGAGCAAGTTGTCCCCCGCCTGGAGTTCCAGGGCGGTGTAGGTGATCAGCAATTGCGCATTTTCGGGCGTGATCTTGAATCGGAAACATCTCGGGACCACAGAATTGTCGTCGGACGAGATGTAGTCCGAGTCCAGGAACGATTTTGAGAATGGGCAGCTCGCATCGGTGAAGTGGAGGAGGAAAGCCGGCCCATGTACGGGTTGAGGGCTTTCGTCGTACCAGTCCCAAATCTCCTGGGTGACGTCGAACGACGTGGGCACGCCCTCTCGAGTGTTGCCCTTTTTCGGCCCGATGGTCAGCGTGCCGGTCTTGGCCGCCCCAGCTCCTTCGGGACGGCTATCCCAATTGAAGACGCTAGGATTTGTGGAGACGCGGTCGTCGGCCAGGGTGAAGCAGTTCCCAGTAAGGGCATGCCAATCGCAGAGTGGCAGCCGCCCAGGGTTTGCTGGCTGCTGGGATACTGACCATAGTTGCACCGGGTGCGAGATGCTTTTTTCGCTCCAGTCAATGTCATCATCTGGGTCGAATTCATAGCCGACTCTCCCCTGTCTCTGCGGCGTGATCACCAGCTCGGCCTGTTCAACTTTCAGCGGGTGGTTGGTGAGCAAGGCGGGCAGACTGTTGAACTGCAAGTAGCCCACATACTGTGCCGAACCATTGGTGGAGCCCAGGAGCGCCCTCCCGAGCTGATAGTGGCCTGGATCAGGGTTGTCGGTGCCCCCTTTGTTCTCACTCACCCAGACCGCGCCATTGGTGACGTATCCGGTGGCCTGCAGGACGTGCATGGTCGGGTCAATGGCGGCCGGGTAGTGGCGCTCAGGCTTGCTCCACCACACCCACGGCGTGCGGACGCCGATGGTCCAACTGGTCGGCTCCGCGCCAGGATAGGCCGCGTATTCGCCGGCAACGGCCACGTGCTGTGCTTCCTGCTCGTAGGCGAACACCGCATCGAACACAATCACGACCTGGCCAGTCTCGTCGCGTATCTCGAGCGCCCCGGTGGTGCGGAAGGCAGCCGACTGCTGTTGCCCATCGGCCCAGAGGGTCATGCCGGGCAGCATCTCCAGTGTGGCACGCAATTCCAGAAAATCCGGCGTTCCATCCGAGTGCGGCGGCTCGGCGAGGATGAGCAGGTGCTCCAGGCTGCCCGGCCCGCTGATCACCTCCTCGGCCAGCCTCGGATCGCTCCAGCCGTCGGCATAGTGCAGGACACGCCCACCCTCGCGCAGATCGGCGAAGTCCAGTGCCTCCGGCCGCCCTTCGACAAGCTCAGGATGCCGCACGTTGGCGAGTTCGGTGAAGCCACCGTCGGCGTCGGCAGCGCCGAGCGTCGTCGCCTGCCACCGAATGGCCGCCTCTCCCACGGCCGCCGAGAGCCAGGCGCTACGCAAGCCCGCCCGGCTACGGATGGAGTTGCGCTGCACGTAGAAGCTTTCCTGGCCAGTCTGGAAGGCCGGGTTAATGACCTGCCACGCGCCACTGGCGTCCTGGTAGTGGAGCGGTTCCGCGCCAATGACCGTTGCGTAGCGGCCCTCGCCGACCTCGAAAGTGGCGCTGTTGGGCGTGCGCCAATCCACCCGCTCAGGGAGGTCGGTTACCTCCGCGGGCAACGATCGGACGTCCATGACCGCGCCAGCTTCGGCGTGGAACTCGCTCGAGGTAACAGGGGCGCTGGCGGGCAGCGGGGACAACGTGCTGGCCGGGGCAGTCGGCGTGGCTGCGGCGGGCAGGGTAACCAACAAGATTACGGCGAGCAACCCGCTGGCCACCAAACGATTCATGCACTTTGTCATTATTGGCCTCCATTTCTATTGGCTACCCGGATCGGCCTGTTGCCACCGAGCAGCCAGAGGCGTACCCGTGGTACGGCGCGTTTGCTCACGCCCTTCAAGGCCAATGGGGTTTCGTGCCCGATACGTGGGACAGGAGCGAATAAGGTCCCATGCGTTGGAGTCAGTGGAAAAATAGGGGGATTGTGGGTATTGTACCCTACCCAGCGAGGATTGTCAAAAACATCAGCGTTAACGTAAGGCTCAAAGGCCTGTCCCTTACATGCAGTTTGGCGCCTTCAAATGCTCGTAAGACCCGTCCCCGGGTCGTCTTTGGGAAGTCCTGGTATGATAACAGGGCGAACTTGACCCGCCAAGTCGCCCGGGGACGGGCTCTGGAGCCTACAAAGTGTAAACGGGGCTCTCTAACTCCGAACTTGAAACCCCAAACCCGGAACCCGCCTAGTCCCGCTTGAACTTACTATAGTTGGGCGAGCGATACTCTGAGATCCCCAGCCCTTCGATATCCAGCAGCGCCTTGACCTTCATCGGCAGGCCGAAGAGGTTGATGAAGCCCTCGGCATCAGCCTGATCGTAGACGTCTTCTTCACCGAAGGTGGCGTAATCCTCTCGATAGAGGCTGTAGGGGGACTTGCGGCCGACGACTGTGCAGCTTCCTTTGTACAGCTTGAGGCGTACTGTGCCGGTGATGGGCTTCTGCGTCTGACGCACGAAGGCATCCAGCGCCTCGCGCAGCGGCGTGAACCACTGGCCGTAGTAGACCATCTCTGCGTAGCGCTGGGCGACGACGTCCTTATAGTGCAGCGTCTCGCGGTCCAAGCAGATGCTCTCCAAGCCGCGGTGGGCAGCGTAGAGAATGGTGCCGCCGGGGGTCTCGTACACGCCGCGCGACTTCACTCCCACCAGGCGGTTTTCTACCAGGTCCGCCCGCCCCACGCCGTGCGCGCCGCCCAGCTCGTTCAGCCGGGTCAGCAGCTCCACGGGGCCATAGGCCGCGCCATCCAGGCGCTTTGGGATGCCCTCCTTGAAGTCAATCTCCAGGTAGAGCGGCTCGTCGGGCGCAGCTTCGGGCGCCACGGTGAGCACGAACATGTCCTCCTGTGGCTCCTGCCAGGGGTTTTCCAGGATGCCGCCCTCGTGGCTCAGATGCCAGATGTTGCGGTCGCGGCTGTAGATGGATCGCTCGGTGGCCGCCACCGGTATGTCGTGGGCGGCGGCGTAGGCCAGCGCATCCTCCCGCGAACGAATGTCCCACTCCCGCCACGGGGCGATGACCTCCAGGCGCGGGTTGAGCGCCTTGTAGGTCAGTTCGAAGCGCACCTGATCGTTACCTTTGCCGGTGCAGCCGTGAGCCACGGCGTCGGCGCCCTCCAGCTCAGCGATCTCCACCTGCCGCTTGGCGGTGAGCGGGCGAGCGAAGGACGTGCCCAGCAGATACCTCCGCTCGTAGATGGCGCCGGCCATCATGGTGGGGAAGGCGTATTCCATGAGGAACTCCTGCCGCAGGTCCTCAATGTAGGCTTTGCTGGCTCCTGTGGAGATCGCCTTCTCCTCCAGCCCTTCCAGTTCCTCTTCCTGGCCCAGGTCGGCGGTAAATGTGACCACCTCACAGCCGTAGCGCTCCTTCAGCCAGACCACAATGACCGAGGTGTCCAGTCCGCCCGAGTAGGCCAAAACAACTTTCTTCATCGTTCGTTTCCTCCTCTTCACGTTTTACATTTGACGGAACACGCAACACGTTTCACGCATTCCGTATCACTTCCTCCATCACCTCTATCGCCCGGTAGAACTCCTCCACCTGAATATGCTCCTCCGGCGTGTGGTCGAGAGAGGAATCGCCGGGTCCATAGGCCACGATGGGGCAATCCCACACCGGGCCGACGGTGTTCATGTCGGAGGTGCCCAGCTTCAGCTTGAAGGTGGGGCGTCCGCCTCTGGCGCGAATGGCCCGCAGGAAGGCCCTCACCAGGGGGTTGTTCTTGCTCGCCTTGAAGGGCACATCCTCGCCGCTGAAACCGACGGCAGCTCCGTTAGCGCACTCCCGCAGGTGTTCCTTCAGGGCGGAGACATCCAGGTCGAAGGGGATGCGCAGGGTCATGGTCATGGTCGCTTCCTCCTCGAAGCCGCCATTGTAGGTGGTGATTCGGTGCAGCGACGGGTCCAGCGTATGAAAGCGAAAGCGCTCGCCCTGGTTGAACTGCTCGGCGTAATCGGTCAGGCCGTTCCAGAACGCTATGGCCCGCTCCGAGGCCGAGGGCCCCTGCGCTGTGGCGTGCCGCGTGGGTGCACCCAGGCGGTAGTTCACCAGCAGGCGGCCTTTGTAACCTAACGTTACGTGCTGCCACCCGCTCGGCTCGCCAATGACCGTTATTTGCGGGGAGAAACTGCCCGTCAGGTATCGGGCTCCTTTTGAAGTCGTTTCCTCTTCAACGGCACCCACCACCACGATGCGCTTATCTGGCAGAGGCCCCACCCGCCCCGCTGCCAGGATAAAGGTGGCCAGCGGCCCCTTGGCGTCCACTGCCCCCCGTCCATAGAGCCTGCCATCTTCCAGGTGGATGGGAATAAACCCTTCAACAGTGTCTATGTGCCCCAGCAGCACAATCTCCTTTTCACCCTTCCCCAGCACGCCGATGGCGTTGCCCACCGGGTCCTGGTAAGCGCGGAAGCCCAGGGCCCTCATCTGCGTCACCAGATAGGCCGCCATCTCCCCTTCCTTCCCCGAAGGGCTGTAGATTTCCAGCATCTCCTGCAGAAACGTCAGCTCATTCATTCTTGTTCCCTCCATCAGCCCATGGCGCGCTGCAAATCGCGCATGTGAAGCAGTTGATGGCCATAGATGGCGGAGAGCATCATCTCCAGCGAGGTTTCGCCCAGAGCCGGATGCCACCCCATGCGATCCAGGTC
>CAZQDO010000260.1:0-7070 GCA_964592085.1 uncultured Anaerolineae bacterium
GCCCGGGCCTACATTCGGCGATATGGCTACGGTAAGCTATTTCGGCTGGCGCGCGCCTGGCGGCTCGAAAACCCTTCCCGTCACGAGCAGACAGTGATGGCTACGCTCGACGAAATGGGCTTGCGCTACGAGCGCGAGGCGGAGGTGTTGGGCGAAGACACCTTCGTTTCCGTCGACTTCCACCTGCCCGGGCTGGGCCGGATCATCGAGGTCAACGGACGCGTGCACTATGACCCGATGTTCGACCATCCCCGGTATCCGGAAACTCGCCGGGCCAAAGAGGAGGAGCGCCTGCGCCGCCTGCGAACGGCCGGCTTCGAGGTGCTGGTCATCGACCACCGCGACCTGGAGGCCGACGAGGAGGCGATCAGGCAGCAGCTCGTGGAATTCGTGAGGGCTACGGAGAGCCGCTCTATACCGATGGGACGGGAGGATGAGCTATGAACCCACCTGAGACGCGCAAATGTAATCGAGGAGAAATCCCCCCGCTGGATCTGGCTCAGTGCCTACTCGGCAGACCATCTCGCGCCGAGGTCAGGGAGTTTGCAGCAGCACTCCTGATGCATCTGAGCGCGAAAAAGGAGGACCGACCGTGACCGTGTGGATAGCGGCGACCTGTGTTTGCGGGCACGAGGAGGAAGATCACGAGGGTGGCTACGGGGCATGCACCGCCGACGGCTGCCTGTGCGCCGGCTACGAGCCGGAAGAGGAGATCGACGACTGGTTAGTAGTAGACGAAGAAGAACAAGAGGGGGATGGTGACACCATTGCGGCCACTGATAACCTGATCGTAGGCATTCACCCCTCCGGCCCCTACCTGGTCGTCACGGCCCTGGACGCTGACCAGGAGCTGGTGGTGCGGCTGCCTGAGGTGCGTCACCTGGTGGCGGCGCTGACCGAGGGAGCCGCCCGATTGGCGGCAACAGTGGCTGATGACCTCGCTGCGTGAGCCTGTAGCGATGTCTAACAAGAACGGTTACACGATCATTCCGCCCGACCTGGTGCAGCCCGGGGATACCTTTAAGTTTATCCCCAACGATGGGGGCGCTCCGCTCTTCGCAGAGGTCCTGGAGATGCTGCCCGGACAAAACCTGGTACGGATTCGCCAAAGCGGTGGGGAAACGATCTGGACGTACATCCGACCACCGGTCGGGGAGGTGAAATTCGGCAGGAAAGAGGTTGTGAGTGCTAACCCGCCGGACATAGCGCGTGCCGGCCCGCGCAGTGCCCGGTAGTTAAATCGGCCGGTCGCCGTCGCGCCGGCGGCGGAGCCCCAGCAGGTTGAGCCCACTTCACCCGGCGGCGCAATCCTCGATCGGACAAATCGGAGGCAAAACCTGACTCACCCTGGGTGACGTGGCAACGAGCTCCAAGGGAGCCGTCCCGGTGACCGGGGGACAACGGGGGGTAAAACCTCGAAAGCAAGACAGGCACAAGGGAGATTGACACATGGAGCACAGGAACGTGAGAACGTTCGGGGGTGGGGGTGAGAAGGCTGCCGCTCACCCCCACCGGAAAGGAGAGTCGCGATGGGCGTGGCAAGTCCGGTAGACACGGACGAACTATTCACAGGCGCATTGCGCGACATCCGCCGTCGCTTCGGCGAGGGTGCAATCATGAGATTGGGAGAATGCCCATACCAGCAAGTAGAGGTCATCCCCACCGGCAGCCTGGCCCTGGACATCGCCCTGGGTGTGGGCGGAATCCCCCGCGGCCGGGTGACGGAGATCTACGGGCCCGAATCGGCGGGCAAGACCACCCTGTGTCAACATATCATCGCCGAGGCGCAACGACGAGGGGGCAAAGCCGTCTTCATCGACACGGAGCACGCCCTGGACCGGGACTACGCCGTCCGCTGCGGAGTGGACGTGGACGACCTGTTCATCGCGCAGCCTGACTCGGGAGAGCAGGCGCTGGAGATTACTGAGGCAATGGTGCGGGCCAGGGCCAGCGTGGTCGTCGTCGACTCGGTGGCGGCGCTGGTGCCGCGGGCCGAGATCGAGGGGGAGATGGGAGACAACCACGCGGGCCTGCAAGCACGGCTGATGAGCCAGGCGCTGCGCAAGTTGTCGGGAGCGGTCAAGCACAGCAACACAGCGTTGATCTTCACCAACCAGCTGCGGCAGAAAATCGGGGTGATGTTCGGCAACCCCGAGACGACGACGGGCGGGATGGCGCTGCGCTTCTACGCGTCGGTGCGGCTGGACATGCGCCGGGTGCAGGCCATAAAAGACGGCGGCGCGGTGATCGGCAGCCGGGTAAAGGTGACCGTCAAGAAGAACAAGGTCGCGGCCCCCTTCCGGACGGCCGAGCTCACCGTCCTGTTCAACCGGGGTATCTGCAAAATAGGAGACGTGCTGGACACGGCAGCCGACCGAGATGTGGTGAAGAAGATTGGACGGTCATACTCCTATGGCGGAACTTGGTTGGGGCAGAGTCGCCAGGATGCCATCGAGCGCCTGTGCGATGCCCCGGAGCTGGTCCTGGAGATAGAGCGCCGGGTGCGCCAGTCGCAGCAAGAATTGCAGTTGGCCAACAACGCGGCCCAGCACAGCAAAACGGTTGGCGTCCAGGTTTCCCCTGTCGGAGGGTAGCGAGAGTCGGTGAAGGAGTGGACGTGACACAAAGCAAAGACAGCAACGAGCTGATCTATATGTGGGCCACGAGCTGGGTGCTGCGCAACACCGACGCCAGCATGCGTCTCTGGTGGCAGGCCGGGCGACGCGTCAAGCTCCCCGATGGGGTGCCCCACGAGTTCGCCGGGCGGCCCGTGCTGGGGCCACAGTGCGCGACGGTGACGCTGCGCATCCGGGACGAGGACTGGACAAGAGTCGAGGGCCTGGGCGAGCGTTTTGCCATGGCCGCCCGTTCGTCACTGGCGCGGGTGTATCGCGAGCTGGACCTGGTGCGCGTCGAGTTCACCTTGCCGCCCACCCAATGGCGCGAGGTGCGCCTGGCCGAACTGCCCCACCGCCCCGAAGGAGCCACCATCGGCCGCAAGGCCCTCGGCCCGGCCGCCCGCGTCGGCTGGGACACGCCCCACAAGGCCGTCTTCGGCGGCACCCAGTCGGGGAAGACCACCTGCCTGGCCGACTTCATCCTCAGCCTGGCCCGGGCCAACCAGCCGGACGATTACCGCCTGCTCATCCTCAACCCCAAGAACGATCCGGCGCTGCGCCCCTTCGCCCGGCTGGTGCACCTGGCCGCCCCCCTGGCCAACAATTACGAGGACTCGCTGTCGCTGCTGCGCTTCGCCCTGGGCGAGATGGAGCGGCGGCGGGGCAACTCCCGGCTCCAGGAACGGGCGCCGCGTTGGGTGGTGGTCGTGGACGAGGTGGCGCAACTGGTCGAGGTGCACCCCGAGGCCGGGGCCTTCATCACTCAATTGGCCCAGATGGCCGGTGGGCTAAAGATCAACCTGGTGGTGGCCAGCCAGGCAGCCAACCCCACCGTCTTTGGCGACAAGGGATCATTGGCGCGCGCGAATTTCGCCAGCCGGCTGGTCTTTCAGCTCCCCCACGATCAGAGCTACCTGGCCACCGGGCTGGCGGGCCAGCACACCGAGCGGCTGGGGGGCAAGGGGGATGGGCTGGCGATCAGCGGCGGCCAGGTGACCCGCTTTCGGGCCGCACTGCCCCAGCGCCAGGACTTCGAGGTGCTGTCCTTCCGGCACGACGAACTGGAGATGCCGGAGAGCCACCTGTTGGCCGGAGACGCCGCGCTCCAGGAAAACGGGTGGCAGGTGCCGCCGGACATGCTGGCCTACGCTCTGGTGGTCAAAGACAGTGCCAAGCAGATCCAGTCTCACTTCGGCGGCTCGATGACCAGGGCTCGTTTGGTGCGGGACTATACCGTCGCATTGCGCCGGGCGGTGGCCGCCTTGCAACAAAAACAGAAGATGGCTGCCGAGGGGGGGGTACCCGTTACCCCCACCCCCTCGACGGGTTACGCCGGACCGGGGAGGGGGGGTGAGTAACCCGGTAACCCCCTGACGATTACGTAGGTTTTTGGGCCAATTCATGGGTTACTATCAGTAAATCTACAATGCAGCATGTAGAGTAACCCATAGTAACCCATAGTAACCCAGATTTTCGCCCTTTGGGAAAGGAGAGACGTATGCGGCGTTTTCTGACGATGATCGGCCTGGGGCTGGGCCTGGCGCTGGGCGGCGGCCTGGTCTATTCACTCATCACCAACGAGACCGCCCGCCTGTTCACGATCGCCATCACCATGTTCATCCTGGGCGCTACGATAGTCGGCGTCTGTATAGTGGCGGGCAACTATCTCATGGTGCGCGCGTTCACGGGCCGCCAGGATCGGACGACCATCAATTACCGGCCACCATCTGTGGTTCCACCCCGGGCGGAAGTGTTTCCTCCCTGGTCGTCTCCACCGGCTTTGCCTGCGCCTCCCTCCTCCTGGCAGGCCTTCGGGCCTCACCAGGCGGGGTACTCCGTTCCTCATATCTCGGAGCAGCCAGGTAGCGAGGAAGGCGCAGAGGACGATTACATAGCTTGAGGGAGGGTAATATGCCCATCGTGCTTTTCGCTACACTGTTGCCCGTCGGTAGCGCCCTGCTCCTGCTGACCCACGTCGTGGAGTTCCTGAGCAGGCAGAATGCGGTCGTTATGGCCGGCATCATCCACCGGGGGCTGCCGGCCCTCTCTGGATCGCTCTTCATCGGCATTTCTGCGCTTCGAGTGGGGATCGGCGTCATGTCCTACCGGCCCAACCGTACGTATTACAAGCTGGCCATTACCTGGGGAGGATAGATGGGCGCTCAGGCCATTACAAGCGGTCCGGTTGTTGAAGAGAGCGGGCACGCGGCGCCCGACGGCGGCGCTCCGATCGCCGGGGGCAACGGCTCGGGGCGCGGCCTGCGTAACTATGGGCTCAAACGCTTCTATAACCACCGCCCCGGGACCTTTGAAGAAGCCCTCACGACAGCCATCGCTGAGTTGATCCAAAGATGGCACTGCCTCCCGGCTTACATCGTCGTCTGCCCGTCGCAATACCAGATGGCAGTTCAGGCCATGCCCGACATCAACAGGGCCATGCGGCGGAAGTTCGCGGCGCTAATGCACGACGACGTCCGGGCCGAACAGACCGGCGGCTGTCTGCTGTGGGAGGTCGGGGTAGACGAGATCCCGGCCCATCACGGTAACGGGGGCGGGCAGGTTACGAAACCAAGGGGGTCCAATGGCCGGGTGTGACGATTACCGCACCACGCACCGGCTGGAGCCTCTCCCCGGTGGCGGGTTCGCTTGCGCCGTCTGCGGGCTCAACTGGAAGCGCCCTCCGGCCTCCGCCTGCCCGGGGGTATGGATATACGCCTGGGGGCAGGCGCCGGAGCATCTCAAAACCCGACGCCAGTTGCACGACGCGGGCCTCAAGCCGGCCAAGGGGCAACGACCGAAGGGAGTCGTCGTCGGCCGGGGTTACTACTACCTCTATGACGAGCGGCAGGCCATTCCCCGTCGTCGGGCCACACCGGCCCAGCTGGCGGCTCTGGAGAAGGCGCGTGCCGCTGCACTGGCCGCGCGCACCTGCCGGGAGTGCGGCTACGTCGCCAGGCGCAAGCGCGACCTGGAATGTGGGCTGTGCGAGGCCTGCGCCTTCAAGGCCATGGTCGCAGCCGACCGCGCCGCTGCCGTCGCCTGGGCGCGCGACGTGCTGGCCGACCCGGACGCGATCATCCTGGACACGGAGACCACCGGCCTGGACGGCGGCGCCGAGATCGTCGAGATCGCCGTCATCGACGTGGCCGGGAACACACTGTTCGAGACGCCGGTCAGGCCCGGCCGCCCGATCCCGCCCGAGGCGACCGCCATCCACGGCATCGCCGACGCCGACGTGGCCGGCGCGCCGACCTGGCCAGAGATCCACGCGCGGGTGGGCGAGCTACTCAGGGCCGCCTTGCAGATCGTGATCTACAATGCCGGCTTTGACCGCGCCATGCTGAGGCAAACCCGGGAGCGCTACGGGCTGCCGAAGTTTGGGGTTGCGACTGACAGGTACACCTGCGCCATGGAGTGGTATGCGACGTATTGCGGCCAGTGGTCGGACCACCACGGCTCGTACCGCTGGCAGCCCCTGTGGGGCGGAGATCACCACGCCCTGGGGGACTGCCTGGCGACACTGAACGTCATCCAGACCATGGCATCGGAAATCAATGGTTCAAGAAGGAGATAGCAAATGATACTCAGCGTAGATCCTGGTTTCGGCAATTTCAAGGTCGCCACGGTCGGCTCCGGAAGCGCCCAGATCGCCGTGGTTCCTTCCGTCGTCGGCGTCGGCGAGACCGACCTGGGCATGCTCTCCCTGGGAGACCTGGGCCGCCGCCGCAGGCGCAAGCAGCCGCACCGGGTGACCTCCGGCGGGATAACCTACCTGGTTGGCGAGGAGGTGGCGCGCTTCGCCCGTCCCGTGCAGCGCATGGACTTCCTGCGCCTGTCCGACGGTCCCGAGCTGCGGGCGCTGTTCTACGACGCCGTCTTCCGGCTGCTGGGCAAAGGCGACCACCGTGTCGCGGCCCTGATGGTCGGCCTCCCGGTCGAGGTGATGGGGGATCGGGATCTGGCCCGGGACACCTTGCGTGCCCTGAAGGGCTGGATGGCCGCCCGCCACCAATTCGCCGTCAACGACCAAGCCGTCACCCTCGACGTGGCCGACGTGCGCGTCATGGCCCAGCCGGCCGGCGCCTTCTTCGCCTGGGGGATGAACGACCAGGGGAAATGGATCCGCTCCAGGTCCGACCTGAAGGCCCCGGTGGCCGTGTGCGACATCGGCTTCAACACGTTAGACTTGTTCGCCGTCGAGGGCGGCGAGGTGGTCGCCCGCTTCACCGGCGGCGACACGGCGGGGATGCGCCGGGCGGCGGAGCTGATCATCAACGCGGTGCGGGGGAAGCACCAGGTGGAACTCTCCCTGCACGAGGCCGACGCGCTGTTGCTCCAGAAGCGGCCCAGGCTGTACACGGCCGAGGGGGAGGTCAACCTGGCGCCGCTGGTGAAGCAGGCGCTGGACACCGCTGCCGCCGGGATCGTCACCTACGTGGAGCGGCGGTGGAG
>CAZQDO010000260.1:7080-8252 GCA_964592085.1 uncultured Anaerolineae bacterium
CACCTGCTCTTCGCCGGGGGCGGGGCGGAGGCGCTGCAGGAGGCGCTGCTGCGCCAGTACCCCCACGGCGTGGTCCTGCCCAACCCCATCGCCGCCAACGCCGTCGGCCTGGCCAGGTACGCAGTGCGGGTGTTCAAACAACCTGCACCTGCGGTGGGGCAGGTGTGAAGATGGTGTCACTTGGCACCACTTGACGCCAAGTGGCACCATCTTAATGAAGGGATAGAGAATGCCCCGAAAGAAATTTTCCGAAATCCGGCTGAACATCAGGCTCTACCCTGGTCATGATGATGATCTGATCCATTGGCAGGCGCAGTTTGACGACCAACCCTATGGAGCAAAGACCCAGGCCATCAAGGAGGCGCTGCGCCAGGGTATCGGGGCCACCTCCGACCAGCCAGTTCCCTCCGCTCCTGCCCTGGATCTGACCGAGCTGCGGCAGGTGGTGGAGGCGGCCGTCACCCAGGCCTTGGCCCGGTTTGAGGTTCAGGTGTCCGGGTCGACCGTCGTGTCTACGCCAGAGGAGGACGACGAGATCGAGGGGCTGCTGGACGACCTGGGAGCGGCCCTGGTGGTCGCCGACGAGGAATAACCTGCCAGGGCAGGTTTCTTAAATGTTCCAAGGAGGAAAACATGCAGCACACGTACGCGGTATTGTCGTCGCCGGACGAAATCGGCTACCCGACGACGATCGCCCTCCACAGCCAGGACGAAAGCCGGATGATCCTTGACATGTGGATGATCCGGCCGAAGAGCTGGCGCCAGGCCAACCGCGTGACCGGGCAGACGAACCGCGAGAGGCCGCAGGTAGGGCGGCTGCTGTCGGCCTGGATGTCATTGCACTGATAGAAAAAGAAACTCCGCCAAGCGTGGGCCCGTTCGGCGGAGTTTCCATAGTAGGAGTATGATGCTGAACCATCTACTCCTACTATAGCATAAAACCATGATCCACGCAACACTTTTGAGGACCAATTTTCTTACCAGTTTCTATAGTGGGAGGACAAAATGCCTATCAACATCAACGAGCTGCTCAGCCGCGTCGACCTGGCCGAAGTAGCCGAGCGTGCGGGAGCCAAACTGAAGCCGACCGGGAAGGGATATCGAGGCAACTGCCCCCTAGACCGAGGTGAGAACCCCACCTCCTTCGCCATCCTCAAGAACCCGGATAGGCG
>CAZQDO010000261.1:0-8208 GCA_964592085.1 uncultured Anaerolineae bacterium
CTGCACCGACGACGACAGCACCGGCAATCCGACCACAGGGGTAGCCAGCGTCAGCCTCCAGCCCGGCGAGGTGGTCACCTGCACCTTCACCAACCGCCAGCGGGGCACCATCATCATCGAAAAGCAGACCGACCCCGATGGTGCCACCGGCACCTTCGACTTCACCGACGACATCGAGTCGCCCTTCACCTTCAGCCTGGCCGACGACGGCACAGAGACCTTCACCGATGTGGTCTCCGGCACCTACACCATCACCGAGACCAACGTGGCCTCAGGCTTTGGCCTGACCGACGTCACCTGCTCCGACGACGACAGCACCGGCAATCCGACCACAGGGGTAGCCAGCGTGAGCCTTCAGCCCGGTGAGACCGTCACCTGCACCTTCACCAACGCACTGCTGTTCGACTATGGCGATGCGCCCGACCCGAACTATCCGACCCTGCTGGCCAGCACGGGAGCGAGGCACAGGCTGGGCACCAACGTCTACCTGGGCGACTGCGTGGACGCGGAGGACGACGGCCAGCCCACGTCCGGTGCCGACGGCGACGACGCTGCCGCGGGCAGCACGGTCTTTGGCACCTGCGCGGGCAACGACGACGAGGACGGTGTGACCTTCTTCACCAGCGTGTTACGCATCGGCGAGACGGCCAACGTGGACGTGATGGCCCACGCCGCCTGCGACCTGAGCGCGTGGGTGGACTTCAACGCCGACGGCGACTGGGTCGATGCCAACGAGAACATCTTCTCCGGTCGGGCGCTGGCAGCCGGCACCAACAGCTTGAGCTTCGCGGTTCCGACGGATGCGGCGGTGGGCACCTCCTACGTCCGCTTCCGTTGCACCACCGACGGCGCGGTGGGCTTCACCGGTCTGGCATCGGACGGCGAGGTCGAGGACTATCAGGTGACGATCCAGACCGCGACCTCTTGCCCGGCCGATCTCGATGGTAACTGGTGGGCGAACACCGCTGACCTGAGCATCCTGATCTCGCAGTGGGGGGAATGTCCGGGGTGTGTGGCCGATCTCAACGGCAATGGGTGGGTGAACACGTCAGACTTGAGTATCTTCATCTCACAGTGGGGGGAGTGTCCTTGATCTGCCAATCTCTTGGAGTATTGGTAGATGGAAATTCTGAAGCAGAGCGGGCTCCCATGCCCGCGAATGCATCCCTCAACAAGCTGAGGACTCCGGAGTCCCGAACTTGTTCGGGCTATTTTCAGAAATAGGAACAACCACGGAAGCACACCCGCTACAGTGGCAATCAAAAAAGCCCTCCGCGTTCTTAAGGAGGGCCCTTCCTTATTTTAAATTGCTTTTCATCATTGGCTACAATAGATCATGTTCCAGCAACAAGTCTTCTACCCTTGCCAGGAATCTCAGCAATGGCCTGGGCTCCAGACCCTCAGGCAACGGCTCGTGCTTGTCCGGGGCTTCATAGGGGTGTAGATGCCATTCGCCGCCCTCCCGATCTACCCCAAAGATACGCCGCCCGCCCTCAATCAGCGCCAAGTATAGAGAGCCCGACAATTCGCCCAAGAAAGCCTGTACGAATAGAGCAGGGCGGATATGTAAGCGCAAAGAGAGGGTGAAGTCCATGCGTTCGATCTCCTCCAACGATTGCACAAACCACACCCTCTCTAGCGCGTCCTGGGCTTCCACCCGAAGGTCAAACGTGCTGTGCACGGGCCGATTCCCCCAGTTCCTGAAGCTTGCGCTCCATTGTTCTCATCCCATCCACTGCCGTTTCCCAATCCATGGCATCCTTCTCAACATCCCAGGTATACCCCTTTTGATGAACAATCCGACGTTCCATGAACTCCTCAAAGGTCATCCCATACTTCTGGGCCAGGGTGCGATCCAAGCGGCGGTAGCGTCCCAGGCGACGCAGATATTCCGCCTCAAGCAGAAACCGGATCTTCGCATCCAGGTCTTGCTCGCCGAGCAATGGCTCTTCCAGCAACTGTAGGGTACTTTCCATTAACCTTGATTCACTCATCGCGCACGCCTCCCTGTTTCCAGATTGTACCCATCCACTGCTATTGTACAACCTCTGTCTCACTTTGTCAATTCGCTCATCCCCCAATCTCCGACATCGCACGCTCCTGAGGGATGACCTGCTCCGACAGGTGATGCCTCTCCGGCTTGGCACGCACGGCCTCGACGATCAGTCGCTTGACGTCCTCAATGGTCGCCCCCTGACGCAGGGGCGTTCTGAGGTCAATCTCGTCATCCGAGAGGAGACAGGGGCGCAGCTTGCCGTCGGCAGTGAGGCGCAGGCGGTTGCACTGGTAGCAGAAGTGCTCGCTAATGGGAGTAATGAAGCCGACGGTGCCCTGGGCGCCCGGCAGGCGATAGTACTGGGCCGGACCGTTGCCAACACTAACCTTCACCGGCTCAAGCGGCCCAAGATCGGTCTCAATTCTCTGCCGAATTTCCGTCGTCATAACGACGTTGTTCTCCCACTCGCTGCCCGCCTCTTGCCATTGGCCTAGGGGCATGATCTCGATAAAGCGAATGTGCCATTCCCGTTCCAGCGTCAAGAGGGCGAAGTCCAACACCTCATCATCGTTCACCCCCCGCGCTACCACTGTGTTGACCTTGACGGGCAACAGACCAGCCTCCCTGGCCGCGGCGATGCCCCCCAGAGTGTTGGATAGCTCGCCCAGACGGGTGATGCGGCGAAACCGCTCCGGCCTCAGCGTGTCCAGGCTGACGTTGACCCGCTTCAGGCCTGCCGTCTTCAACTCCTCGGCGTGGCGGGCCAGCAAGGTGCCGTTGGTAGTCATGGCCAGGTCGTCAATGCCGGGGATGCGGGCCAGCATGGCCACCAGGTCCACCATCCCCAGCCGGACCAGCGGCTCACCGCCGGTCAGCCGCACCTTGCTGATGCCCAGGCTAGCCGCGGCCCGCACCACCGTCTCGATCTCCTCGTAGCGCAGGATCTCCTCGTGATGGCGCCAGGGTACCCCCTCCGGCGGCATACAGTAGACGCAGCGCAGGTTGCAGCGGTCGGTCACCGAGACCCGCAAGTAGCTGATGGGGCGGTTGAAGGAATCAAGACAGGGCACGTAGGCACTCACCTTTTCTCCGCCAGATAGCTGAAAAAGCCAGCCCGCCGTAGCGCCTTCAGGGTCAACCCACCGAGCAAGCCACCCAACGCTCCAAAGACCACATAGCCCACAATGGCTCGCAGCAGACCGAGGGCGACGAAACCCACAGGCGCACCGCTCAGCACGCCGAACCCCCACTTGACCAGAAACTTGCCTATGTGACCAATGGTGGCAGCCAACGTAGCTACGATCAGGTTCTCAGGAGTGCGCCCCAACAAAAGCAGCGCCAGATCAGTGCCCACCCCCACCATCGTATACGACAAGAAGGTGTTCAACGCACCAAAGTCACCCATCCCCAGGAAGGCGGCCATGATGCCTGAGGTAAGGCCCACCAGACTCGCTGCACCTATTCTGGGCACCACGCCGGCGGCGACAATGACGATGGCCATCCAGAAAATGCCCGAGTGCCCTGGCAGTTGCAGCGGCAGCCGCAGTGCGATCTTGGCTACCACGATCAGCGCGCCAAAGAGAGCCAGTAGAATGAGTTGGAAGGTAGAGAAGTAGCGTTCTTTCATGGGCTGATCACCTCGATGCTGTCCACGTCCTGCACCCACTCGTCGCGGACGTCCAATCGCTCTAAGACCGACACCAGCTTGAGCGTGCCCCGGCCAGAGAGGTCGAACATGACCCAGTTAGCCGGGTCGTCCACCTCAGCCCAGGTCAGCTCCACCGACTTGTCACGGCTGCTGCCGCTCACAATCAGGAGCGAATCGGGTTTGAATGTGCTCTCTTTCACGTGAAGAAGGAGTACGTCGTGGAGCCGCCAGCCTTCCTGCGTCTTGCCTTCCTCCGCATCCACGAAGCTGACCTGCTCCAGTTGGCCCAGGTCGTCGGGAGTGAAGCCGCCCACCAGTTTCCCGTCCACGTAGATAGGGATGCTACCTGGCGCCAGTGTCGGCTCACTCGACGACCGGCGCAGCGCATCTATGCTGAGGACAGCAGCTATCACGACGATCAGGACGATGACAGCAATGAGAATCCGCGTTCTCTGTGTCATGTCTCGCCTCTACCTCCATAATATCAAAGTGACTGCCACCGCCACGGTCCCCGCCAGCAGAACCCAATCCAGCCGGCTCATCGCCAGTTGCCGGTAGGGACGACGGTGGGGTGACTCAAAGCCTCGGGCATAGGCCGCCTCGGTCATGGCCCAGGCGCGCTTGGTGGTCAGCACGATGGCCGGCACCGTCAGGGCAACCAGGTTGCGCAACCGATCCAGCAGATCCCGCCAGCCTTCTGGGTTAGCCCACGCCCCCCGTGCCTGCTGCGCCTCGCGGATAGACCGCCATTCGTCGTCGAGCAGGCCCACACTCTGGAAAGCCAGGCTCAGGCTGAAGGCGTAGCGATAGGGCACCCGTAGCCACTCCAGAGCCAGGCGCAATTCCACTGGCGTGGTGGTGGAGAAGAAGAGGGCAAAGGCCCCGGCCAGCAGGGTCAGCCGCAAAGTGATGATGACGGCCAGGTCCGGGCTCACGAAAATCCAGTCTACCACAAAGAGCACCAGAAGCACCCACTTGAGCCGCCAGACCTGTCGCGCTGCCTCAGGCAGCAGCCGCGCCCAGAGAAGCAGGAGCGTGTACAGCACCATGAAAACAGCCAGCTTCTCCAACGAGAGCATCACGGCCAGGGAGGTACACAGGCTCAGAGCCAGCTTGGTACGGGGATCGGCACGGCGCAGCGGAGAGTCCTCCACCAGCGCCAGTTCTCGCGTCCGCCCCGCTGTACCCAGTCGGATCACGGTTCCCTTTCCTCCTGCGGGAGCAACTCAGGAAACCTCACCCAATCGGGCAGTGGGAGGCCCAGCCTGGCCCACGCTGCGTCGTCGTGCAACACCTCGGCAGGCGAGCCGTGAGCCACGAACCCCTCAGGGCCGAGCAGCGCCAGGCGGTCTGCCTGGATTGCCAGGGCCAGGTCGTGGGTGGTGAGTACCACCAGTTGTCCTGCATCGGCCAGGGCGCGGGCCACACGGATCAGTTGAGTCTTGTGCGCAGCGTCCTGCCCCAGGGATGGCTCGTCCAGCAGAATGCCGTGGCGCGGTCGCCGCATGAGCACCGTCGCCAGCGCCACCCGTTTCTTCTCGCCCTCACTCAGCAGCAGCGGCGGGATCTGCTCGTAGCGGGCCAGGCCCAGGGCTGTCAGCAGCCACTCGTAGAGCTCTATGTCGGGGTCGGGCACACGATAGAGGATCTCTTCGCGCACCGAGGCGTTGAACAACTGCAAGTCAGCGTTCTGGAAGACCATGCCCAGGTCGGGACGGGCACCGCTCACCCTGACCAACCCTTCGTGCTTTTGCAAGCCAACCAACGCCCGCAGCAAGGTCGTCTTGCCCACGCCATTGCGACCCACGATGGCCAACACCTGTCCCATCTCCGCCGAGAAGCTGAGGTTGCGCAGGACGGTGTGCCTGCCCAGGTTCACCGTCAACCCCTCGACGTCCAGCCGCTGGGTTGCCACCTCGTTGGGCGGGAGACCAACCTCAGGGATGGCCGCCTGGTGGGGAGTTGGACCGTTGAGATGCAAGGTGCGCAATCCAGGCACGAGGCGCAGGGTTTCCTCGCGGTGCTCGCAGACGACGACGGTCGTGCCTGCGTTGGCCAGATCCGCCAGGTGAGCCACCAATTCGGCGGCGGCGGCGCCATCAAGCATTGAGAGCGGCTCATCCAGCACGAGAACCGGTGGCTGGCGCGCGATGATGGCCGCCAGTGCCAGCTTTTGCTGCTCCCCGCCCGAAAGCGTCTGAGGCAAGCGCTGACGCATGTCTTGCAGGCCAAAGCGATCCAGGGACCTCTCCAATCGCTCGCCGATGGTTTTCCGCGGCAGCCCAAGGTTCTCCAGGCCAAAGACGATCTCCTCCTCGACCGAGGGGGCCAGCATCTGGGCAGCGGGATTCTGAAAGACCAGTCCCGCCCGTTCGACCAGTTGCCAAAGGGACGTATCCTTCGTGCACAGGCCGTCCAGCCAGATAGTACCTTCCAGCGTGCCACGGTAGAGGTGGGGGATGAGGCCAGTCAGGCAGCGAGCCAGCGTGCTCTTACCGCAGCCGGACGGCCCGGCGACGAGCAGCCGTTCGCCCTGCTGGATGGTCAGGGAGACGGGCAACAGCCCATGGCCGTGCTGCGGATAGCGATAGGCGGCGGCCTCGGTCTGCACAACGAAGCTCATGACGTGAGGCCTCAATCCAGCTTCAGCGGCAGCCAGTAGTCGCCGGCCCACTCGACGACGGCGATAGGACGGCCCCTGCGCCGGGCAGGGCGTAGCTTGTCGGTCTGAACCAGGCCGTCGGCCACCGATTGACCGTCGGGAGTTTGCACGGCGGCAATGCCTGCCTTCAGGAGTGCTGAGACCGGCTGCAGGCCGGTCAGTTCCCGCGAGCGTCCCACGAGCACATAGCGGCCGTCGTCGCCGTCAGCCGCCAATCCGACAGCAGCCAGTGCACCAATGACACCACCTTCGTCGCCGCCCAGCCCAAGCAACGGGATGTTGTGCGTGGCCGCCAGCGTTCGCGCGTCGCCCTGCGTGACCAGTTGGCGTTGGACCTGGCGGCCGAACTCGGTGATGGCGGCGGGCACGACGTGAGCCACACACAAGCCAGGATCGCTGCCCGGCTGAAAGCTATCCAGCATGAGCCCCCGTACCCGCTGCAGCAGGTCGGTGGGATCCAGGTCGCCATTCGCATCAAGGGAAATGGCGGCACAACTGTTGTTTTTGGTACACGGCACACGGGAGTCCACCAGCAGTTGGTGGCGCGTTACGCCCAGCAATGGATAGTCAACAGCCAGCGCCGCTGCGATCTGGCGGGCCAGGTGGCCGGTGCCGCGTGATTCCAGATTGTCGGTGTCGTCCAGGCCGATGAAAAGCATGGCTTGACAAACCTCTCCACTTGTTGTATACTTGTTTTGGGCATTTGCCCAAAACAAACTTGCATCACCATGGCACGCCTGAGCGTGCCGGAAAGGAGCTTCTGATGAGCAAGATTTTTGTGCGCGAGCGACGCCATGCCGGGCGCGGCACAGGCCGGCCTCGTTTCGCCATCGTCGCCGTCCAGGGTGCGGACCTGAAGGTGTTCAAGTCTCGCGTTCGTCGGTCGGAGTTGGAGGCAATTGCTGCCGGAACCGGTGCCGAGGTTGTCTACCTGCCACGCGGCGAGCAGGGCGAAGAGCCACAGGACGAAGGCCGTCGCGGCCGTCGCCACCACCGCCGAGAGCGGGGCGAAGAGTAGCATGCCCCGTCCCCGCAAGCGGCGTCTCCTCGACCGCGCACCTCAGCAGGCGATCTACAAGCCGGCCGGCGTGCCGTTGGACGGGCTGCGCCGCGTCCCACTCCTTCAAGAGGAGTTAGAAGCCCTGCGCCTGGCCGACCTGGAGGGCCTGACCCAACAAGAGGCGGCCGGGCGCATGGGCGTCTCCCGCTCCACCTTTCAGCGCATCGTCACTCAGGCCCGCCGCCAGGTGGCCCTGGCCCTGGTCGGCGGGCACGCCCTTCAGGTCGAAGGCGGGACCTTCGAAGTCCATCCACCCCGACCACGCGGCCCTCGCCGGCGGGGCTAGCGGTTCCGAAGCCCCCGTCACGAACTGCGGTAGATCCGTGTCCCCGGATTCTCCCCGGCCAGCGCCTGGGTCAGGCTGCCCGGCTCGCGGCCGTTGACCAACAGCACCTCAGGGACGCTGCTGGCGCGGGCCAGTGCCTGGAGCATGGCTCGCTCCACGGCCAGGTCCTCCAGGTCGAGGGCCAGCAGGTCGTTGACCTCGATCTCCGGGATAAAGTCAGCCTGGGGGTTTTTCTTGGGGTCGGCGGTGAACAGGCCGCGCTCGTCCTTGACCAGGATGCAGCGCCGGGCGCCGACCACCTCAGCGGTGAGAAACGCGCCTGAGTCGGTGCGGTGGGGTGGGATGCGCCCCTGCGCCGCCGGCTCCTCCCACAAGCTGTAGGGCGGCATGGCGTGCATCACCGGGATGGCGCCCAGCGACAGATAGGCCGGCAGCTTCACCACATCGTCGTGGCCGATCTTGACCCCGCCGTGCGGCGCCAGCAGCAGGGAGATCATCAGCGCGTTCTGCTCGCTGATGCTGGCCCCCAGCTTAGCCAGCACGCCGGTGGGCATGC
>CAZQDO010000262.1:0-5704 GCA_964592085.1 uncultured Anaerolineae bacterium
CACCCTGTCCCCCTGGGCGTCAGCGGTCTGCAAGACGTGGTTGGCGAACCCAAGCAGCTTTCTCTCTCCTCTCATCCGCAGACGGATGACCCCCTGGCCTTCGTGGCCGAGAGATATTACGGCCTGGAGATCTTCAACGTGGCCGATCCCGCCAATCCGACCCTACTCGGAGAATATCCTGTGGCTGTCGGGGTGGAGATGAACGGTGTGTTCGCCAGCGGAGAGTGTGTCTACGTGACCACCCTCGACGCATTGGCGGAGAACGATGGCTGGCTGCGTATCCTGGACGTGAGCAACCCGGTCAACCCCACGGAGGAGGGGAGCTACGACACCCCCGGCGATGCGCGGCGCGTTTTCGTCGCCGACAGTGTCGCCTACGTAGCCGATGGCGAAGCGGGGCTGCGGTTGATCAACGTGAGCAACCCGAACAGCCCTGCAGAATTGGGCCACGTTGATCCCCCTGCCGAAGCCTCCACCGACGTCGTCTTCGCGGACGGAGACCGGGCCTTCGTGGGCAGCAATACGGAGTCTGGGTGGTGGCTGCAAGCCTTCGACGTGTCCGATCCGGCCAACCCCACGCTGGTAGCAGAGCAGCAAGGCGCTGGACAGGTGAATGACATTGACGTGGACGAGGAGTACGTCTACCTGGCGGTGACGGGGACAGGAGGCAGCCAGCAGATGCACTCCGGCACTGCCACCGATCTGAATTATCTCGCCCAGGAAACCGTCGGTATGAAGGTCCACGACAAAGGTGATCTGACGCCGAAAGGCGAGTATCAAACCAAGGGCGCCGACAGCGTGCATCGCTACGGCGTCTCCATAATGGGTATCAAGTTCACCTACGTCATCATAGACAAGAAGAGCGGGGGCATGGAGATAGTGGGGATACCGCCAGCGCCGCAGTGCTCCGTCTTTGGGATCATTGATCCTGAGAAAGCCAAGACAGATGGCTGCACGATGAGCCCGGAGGGGACACGTCCGTGCCAATGCGGCGTGGAAGATGTCCCGTTCACTGCGACGGCGGCGAATGGTTGGGAGTTCATCGGTTTCAATCCTCAACCGCCTGTCAAATGTCCATCGCAGGGACAGACACAGGTGGTCGCTCTGTTTGGGCCCACCCTCACGATTTCAGGCAGCGGCGAGGAGAACCTCTGCGTTGGCGATGAAGAGAGTGTCCGGACGGTCCTCCGCCTCAGTCTCCTGGCCAGCCAGGCCGACCACTGGGAAGTGAGCACCTTGTCTTTCGAGGCTTCGGGCGATGGCGACGATGCCAGGAACGTTAAATACGTTAAGCTCTTCCATGAAGGCGTGCAAAAGGGCGAGACCAAGAGCTATGACCAAGACAACGGCACGGTCGAGTTTACGTTTCCGAAGATCCAGATCCCGGCGGGCGGCCCGGCTGTCAATTTCACCCTGGAGTACACCTTTGACTACGAAGGCATGGAGGAATGTGGAACCGATTTCAGGGACTTCCTGGTGAGTCTGAAACAGCACGACATCTTGCCCCAGAATTACCGGCCGGGGGTGCTGAGCGGCGGCGCGGCGGGTGGCGCCAGCATCGGCTGTGTGATGCACCAGGATGCCGGGGGAGAGTTCACTGACATTTTCGACAACATCCAGGATGCGGTGGATGCTGCCAGCTCGGGAACGACTATCGCCCTTTGCCCCGGAATGTACAAAGAGAACGTGGACGTGGAGCAATCGGTCAGGATTCACTCGGTGGGTTCGCGCGAAGACACCGCCGTGAAGGCAGCGGATGCCAACGATCACGTCTTCCATGTGAAGAAAAACGACACCACTATCGAAGACCTGGCCATAGACGATGCCAATGGGGCTGGCAAAGCTGGCATTTACGTGTACGGCAGCACCGTGAGCAGGGTGAAAATCATCAAGAATGCCATCGCCGGCCATCATTATGGCATCTTCCTCGATTCGGTGAAGGAGGCGGAGATCAAGGACAACTATGTGATGAGCAATGAAGGGCATGGCGTCTATCTGAAATCCTCGACGGAGAGCACCATCGAAGGCAATTCGGTCTCCTTCAACGGCGAGGATGGCATCTACATGGAAGACTGTCAGGAAGCGGCCGGGAACGAAACCAGGATCACCAAGAACAGCGTCCGCCAGAATAAGAAGATGGGCATTCACCTGAAGCAGAGCAAGGGTGTGACCATCGAGGACAACACCACCATCAGTGAGAACGAGCAGCATGGGGTCTTCCTGGAGAACGCGGAGGATGTCAAGGTCATCAACAACCCCTTCATCAAGCAGAACGAGAAGGATGGCATCAGCCTGAACAGCTCCAAGGGCGTGGAGATCAAGGACAACACGGCCATTGAGGAGAACATCGAGAAGGGCATCAGCGTATATAACTGCACCGTCGGTGACGATCTCAAGCATGTCATGATCATGAAGAACACGATCTTCGGCAATCGTCCCCAGGGGAAGCAGAAGATCGGCATCTGTGTCGAGAATTCGACGGGCGTCGAAATCGGAGACCTCAATCAGGGGAACGAGATCAGAACGCATACGGAGCACGGTGTTAGCCTGGTCAATTGTCAAACTGGCATGTCGCTGCAGGGCAATACGCTGACATACAACGACGAGAGCGGCATCCATCTCCAGTCCTCCTGCTTCAATACCATCTGGCAGAACACGATAGGCCCAGAGAATGGCGATGGCATTAGAATTGAGAGTAGCCAGTGCGCAGCAGACAAGAACAATTCCATCACTCTCAACACGATCGAGCAGAACAAAAGGCACGGCATCTATCTGGAAAGCTCCTATGGGAACAAGATCGGCACGACCGGCGAGGCCAATACGATCAAGTCCAACACGGTGGACGGGATCAGCTTGAAGGATTGCGAAGCGCCCGAAGGACAACCGAACGCGATCAAGGCCAACATCGTGCAGGAGAACAAGGGGGATGGCATCTACCTGCAAGACTCGAAGGGCAACGTCATCTCCGACGAGAATCAGATCACAGGGAGCTACGAGCAGGGCATCCGCATGGTAGGGTCCGAGCTCAACCAGGTCAAGAACAACAAGATCTACGGGGAGTACAGGCAGAAGAACGGCATCTACCTGGACGGCTGCAGCTCGGCATCCATTGAGGACAACGAAATCAAAGAGCACCGCGAGGATGGCATCTACGTGAAGGATGGCGGGAGCAAGGCGGACGAGGTCATCAGCATCGTGGGCAATACCATCCAGAAGAGCAACGACAACAGCATCCAACTGCACTACTCCTGCAACACCTGGATCGGCATGGCGAATGTGGGCGGATCTCTCACCTACAAGGCGAACACCATCGAATCCAGCGAGGGGTCGGCCATCAAGCTCACCCAATGTCGCTGCTCGGACGAAAAGAAAAATCACATCACCTTTAACAGCATCAAGAACACCGATGACACCCACAACGAGGCTCATGGCATCTACGTGGACCAGTCCAGCGGGGCCAGGATCGGGCCTGACAACGACATCGAGTCCAATGATGGAGATGGCGTCTATCTCAAGAGCTCCTCTGCCATTGAGGTGTTGGAGAACTTCCTCCGGGACAACGAGAACGGCATCCATCTGGAGAGCTGCCAGGCCGCTAAAGGGTCTGAGAACCAGATCCTCAACAACACCATCCGGGAGAACTCCCAGCACGGCATCTATCTCAAGGCGTCCTCCGGAACCAACATCGGCCAGCCCGGCAACCCGGTGAACACCATCACGATGAACGATGGCAACGGCGTCCACCTGGAGGATTGTTCGTCCTCCATCGCCGATCCGGCCAACTCCATCGTCAACAATGTCATCAAGGACGAGAATAATCATGGCATCTACCTGCAGCAGTCGCATAACAACCTGATCAAGGCCAACGAACTCAGGGCCAACAAAAAGGATGGCATCCATCTGAAGCAATCCAACAAGAACAAGATCCACGAGAACGTACAGGTGGCGCAAAACGAGTGGTATGGCATCTACCTGAAGTGGTCGGAGGAGAACGAGATTGCCGGCAACGAGGTGGTGGACAACAAAAAGAGCGGCATCTTCCTGTACGAGGCGAACAGCAACAAGATCCCCGCCAGTGGCCAGAAGGCCAACGAGATCACGCTGAACGACGAGCACGGCATCCGGCTGGACAACTCCCTAAGGAACAACTTCTACAACAACGAGATCACCCATAATGATGGGGATGGCATCCGGCTCAACAACTGCCGGCGCAATCAGTTATGGGGGGAGCTCACCATTGCGTACAACAAAGGCAGTGGCATCCTGCTCGACGGCTCCACGATGAACCAGATCGAAGGGCCGGCCCTGGTGTGCTCAGGCAAAAGCTGCACGTACAAACAGAACATCCATCGCAACGAGCAATACGGCGTCCATCTCCGAAACCACTCGGACTACAACTGGCTCCGGCGGTTCAGGGTCTACCGGCATAGCACCGGCATCTTCATGGAGTCCTCCAGTTACAACCAGTTCAAGGATGTCTACGTCTTCGGCAATGGCGTGGGCCTCCACGAGAAGAACTCCAAAGGTAATAACTACCGTACCGGATGCTGGTTCGTCCTCAATGGCACGCCCTACATCCCCTCTGCCGATCTGGAAGGTTCCCACGCCACCGGCATCTACCTGGAGAACAGCAGTCCCACCATCGTCGGCGCCACCATCAGCGGCGACGAGGGCGACGGCATCAGGAGTGAAAGCGGCTCCAATCCCCTGATACGCAAGTGCAATATCTACGACAACGACGGCGCCGCCCTGAACAACCTGGATCTGGCCATTACCATCAGTGCACAGGATAACTGGTGGGGTGACGCCAGCGGGCCTGGTGGTGAAGGGCCCGGCGCGGGCGACGAGATCAGCGGCACGGTGGACTTCGGCAACTGGCGTCCCATCTCCGTGACTCTGGTCGCCGTCGCGGACCAGGACCCGCTCCTGGCAGCGCGAGGTGAGACAAATGCCAACCAGATTGAGATCCGGGATTGGGAGGTTCTGACGGACACGGTGACTGTGAGCGTCTTCGACTCTCTGGGCTGGCTCGTCGGACCGGAAACGTTCACGGTCACACTGGCGGGGCCGGCGGCCACCGTGCCTGTGAGTTTCACCGTTCCCGCCGAAGCAGTCCTCGGCACGACTGACGACGTGACTGTCACCGTGTCCTCGTTGACTGAGCCAACGGCAACCGATACCGAAAGCTTCCAGGTCGTGGTGGCTCTAGTGGCCGACCTGGCCGTCGCCAAGAGGGGCGTCCAGGAGGTTACGCTGGAAGGGTCGCACATCCGGTTCACGGTGGACGTCAGCAACGGAGGTCCGGACTCTGCCACAGGCGTGGTGATCACGGATACGCTCCCGATGACTGCGACCGTTGTGTCGGTCACTCCCAGCCAGGGAAGTTGTACGCAGCAAGACGGCACCATCACCTGCGATCTGGGTACGCTGGACGGCGGCGCTCAGGCCACCGTCATCATTGTCGTCTCATCCGAGGGTCTCAATGGCGTTCCCAACGCTGTTGAGGTGGGCGCCAACGAGCACGACCCCGACCTATACAACAACTTCGATGCCGTGTACACCACGGTCGAGATGAAGAGGGTATATCTGCCGCTGATCGTGAAGTCATGGTAACAGGCTGGCACCGAAGAGCGGCGGGCCCAAGGCGGGGACCGTGGGGCCCCCCCGTGGCGTTTTTGGGGTGGGTAAACATTACCCCCCGCGA
>CAZQDO010000262.1:5714-8201 GCA_964592085.1 uncultured Anaerolineae bacterium
CCCCGGTCCCGCCCCCCCCGGGGGGCGGCCCGGGGGGGGGGGGCCCCGGCCGCCCCGCCGCCCCCCCCCCCGCTTCGCTTTTTGGGGATGGTTCAACTTGACCCACGTCGAAATTCGTGGTATCATAAAGCAAGTTAAAGCTATCCTCATCTTCACTTCCTCACATCTGACACCGCTAGCTCCTGCTCCCGCGTTATGACAGAAACCCAATAGCGTTGCCTTTTTCAGCCCCCGCCTGGGCAGTTCCGAACCTGCCCCCAAGTCAAAAACAAGGAGAATAAAAATGTCTGGCAAAATCACTCGACGGCATATCGGGATGATGGTTATGCTGGGCCTGGTGTTAGCTTTGCTGGCGGGAACGGCGTTCCTGGGGAGCAGTGGGGCTAGTCCTGAGCCCGGTCGAAGGGCTTACCCAGCAGCGGTTCGGCACACCCAGGACGATATGATCATCGAACCGCTAGGTCATTTCGGTGGCACGATGGGCTCGCTAGCCGTGCCACCAGCAGGTGGAGACTACATCTACGCCGGCGAAGGCAGTGGCTTCACCGTGGTGGACGTGTCCGACAAGAACGAACCGCACCAGGTGGGTAGCCTGCCCTTGCCTGGCAGCGACGTCAGTGACATCGTGATTGTCGGCACGGTCGCTTACCTGGCCAACGGTGATGGTCTGCAAGTGGTGGCTCTCTCTGATCCCGTCGGGCCTACCCTGCTGGGCAGCCTGGCTTTGCCCGGATTCGCCCGGGCCGTGGCTGTTAGCGACTCCCACGCATACGTGGCTGTGGATGATGAAGGGCTGCGGGTAGTGGATGTGTCGGACCCAGCGAACCCGAATGAGGTTGGCAGCTACGACACACCAGGATCGGCACGAGGTGTAGATGTCGTCGGCAGCGTCGCTTACGTAGCCGACGAGGGATCCCTGGTCATCCTTGATGTGGCCAACCCGGCCAGCCCCGTGTTACTTGGCAGTTTCAACGCGCCGATGACCTTTGATGTGGATGTGGAGGGAGCTACCGCATACGTGGCTAGTGGGGTGTTTGGACTGACGATCGTGGATGTGGGCAACGCGGCCAATCCCACCCAGCTTGACTCGTACAACACAGGGGGTCTTGTACAGCACGTGCAGGTCGTGGGCACGACGGCCTACGTAGCATCCAGGGAGACTGGTCTGCATATCCTGGACGTGACTGAGCCAGCCAGTCCCGTCCTGTTGGGTATCTCAGATGCGGGATGGGAGGCCAACGCGGTGGTGGTGTATGGCAACCACGCTTATGTAGCTGCGCGAGACAGGGGTTTGCGCATCGTGGACGTGAGCGACCCGGCCAGCCCCGCTGTTCTGGGCGCTTACGAGCGCCCCAGCGCCGTCATGGATGTCATCGTGGATCACCCCTACGGCTACGTGGCCGGCCTGGACAAGCTGTGGGTGATTGACCTGACCGATCCTGCCCTCCCTGTCCCCGTGGCCACCGGTGGCTTGCAGGGCTCGCCTGGGGAACCCAAGCGGCTTTCCCTCTCCCCTCACGTGCAGACAGGCGACGCCATGATCTACGTGGCCGACTGGAGCTACGGCGTGGAGATATTCAACGTAGCCGACCCCTTGAACCCCATCCTGGCCGGCCAGTATCCCGTACCCGACGAGAACGAGGTGAATGACGTCTTCGTCATTGGACAGTATGCCTACGTGCCCACGGTCAGTGGGCCGGCAGGGGGGCGCACCGACGGCTGGCTGCGCATCGTGGATGTGAGTGACCCGGCCAATCCCAACGAGGTGGCGGCTTACGACACCCCCGGCGATGCCCACCGCGTCTTCACGGCCAATGACATTGCCTACGTCGCCGATGGCGAAGCGGGCCTACGGTTGATAGACGTGAGTACCCCGAACAGCCCTGCTGAATTGGGCCACATTGATCCCCCTGACGGAGCCTCCACTGATGTCATCTTCGTGGCCGACGATCACGCCTACCTGGGCAGCAACAGCGAGGGCGAATGGTGGCTACAGTCCTTCGATGTCTCCAATCCTGTCAGTCCTACGCTGGTAGCCAGCCAGCAAGGCGCGGGATACGTGAACGACATTGATGTGGACGAGGAGTATGTCTATGATGTCGTATCAGAGGAAAGGCTGGCCATGCGCTCCCTTACCGTTGATCTGTCTGGAGCCAACCCCCTGGGGCAGAATTCGGCAAGCGGCGGGTACGTCTATGGAAAACCTGATCTGACGTCGAAAGGTCGGTACCAGACCAGGGGCGCGGACAGCGTGCATGTTTGGACGTATTCGTATCCGGGTGTTGTGATCATAAACATCATCTTTGACAAGAAGACCGGGGGCGGTGAGGTGGTGGAGGTGGTGACGAAGTTGTCGCCCCCTCCGACGCAGACGAGCACACCGACGACCACGTCCACTGCCACAGCAACATCCACGCCCACCAGCACCGCCACGCCCACTCCGACGCCAACGGCTACGCCTACCAGCACCGCTACGCCCACTCCGAC
>CAZQDO010000263.1:0-5985 GCA_964592085.1 uncultured Anaerolineae bacterium
GTCAATGTTGTCCTTGCTATGGCGAATCTTGCCTGTGCTTGCCCAGTCGAACGGGACAGCAAAGAGCGGGTAGTAGATCACTTCGTCGCTGTCCCACGGATCCAGAGCACCGAAATATGGGGACAGGGCGATGGTGTCGTGGTTGGAGCTGTTGCCCTCGATCTCGGTCTGGCGGTTGGGGACGCCCGTCTGCCCACCGATGATCAGGTTGAAGTTGGCGGCATCGTAGTATGGACTGGACTTGAGGATTCCGAAGCGATCGTGGGCGATGGCGCCCAGGCGCACCCCTCCCCGAAGCGAAGCGCCGAAGAAGGGATCGCTGGTCGTACCTGCGCCCCACAGTTCGTTGCCGAACTCCAGGTGGATGGTGGGAAAGACGTCCGTCCAGGGCTCTGTCTGTCCCAGGGCGGCCCGTTGGTCAGCGTAGGGATGCAGTCCGTCGGCCGGCCCCGCCAGGTATTCCATCAGATTGACTAGGTCTGCTGGCGAGGAGGCCGGTGGGACGACGTGCCAGGGCTCCGCCCCGACCTCCTGGCACAGCTCCAGAAATTCGTGCAACGAGTAGCCATATCCACCAGCAGTGCGCTCGTCGGGCTGGCGGCCAACGGTCTTTCTCGCCCAGGGAACGGCCAACTGGTTGTCCAGGGTATTCCCAAATTGACGATTGTTCCAGTCTCGCAGGATGCCCGGACGCAGCTCCTTCAGCCGGTTCACGAACGGGTCGGTGAAGACGGTGGGGTTGACGTCGTCGGAACGATAGAGGGCCACGTCATCCACCCAGGCTTCAGCTCCGCCATCGGAGACGTAGAAAGCGAAGCCCAGAAGCGGGTGGTACTCCTCTTCCGTGTAAGGTCCCGGCGAATCGTCGCCCTCTGGAACATAGACGTCGAACTCGTACTTCTGCCAGTCGGTGCTCAGGGAGACGGTCTCGTCAATGAAGCTAACCTCGCCTTCCCGATAGAATCGTCCTCGCAACTGGGCGCCATCCGTGTTGCCCCTGGCCCAGAACTCCAGGTGCCAGTTGCCCTTCACCAGGAGCAGCTTGCCGGCATCCCGGTCGCCGTCCCGCCATAGGCTGTCCATGAAGAACTCGTACGAAGCCTTCCAGGCTTGATCGGGGGCGGTCAGGTGCATGGACTGCGTTCCCGGACTGCCCGGACGGCTCTCGGTGGGATCCGCGCTCATGGTATCCCATCGCCCCGGAGCGCCGTCCAGGGTGTCGTCAAGTTGCTGGCGGACAAACAGCACGTCCCACTCGTTCAGGGGCGTGATGTCGCCGCCCAGGTAGTAGGTGTAGTGGTTGTTTTCGTGCGTGAAATCAGTGACCGTGCCGGCCTCACCCTGGGCCGGCCCGTAGACAATCTCGTAGTCTGCACCATCCCAGAAGTCCTCTGGCTGCCCAATGCCGTACAGGTCATTGTTCCAACTGGTGTCCCAGAAGTCCTGCTCGAAGCGCAATCCCGTAGATCCTTCGGCGGCATGGGCCACCATCCCATAGACGCCCGCCTCGAACCCCGGATTGTCAATCAGGTTCTTCAGGTATTGTGCCGCACCCCATTGGGATCGTCCGCCAATGTCTATGCCCAGCCGTTTCACTCCGGGCACGCGCACTTCGTCCCGAATCTCGATGGTGGTCAGATCATCACTTTGCGCAGCGATGATGAGCAGCGATGCCAGGATCAGAACAGAAAGCAAGCCCACAAAAATCGTCTTCATGGCTTCACCTCCTCAGGTCCCTCGATCAACAGGTCGCACCCCAGTTTACGGCCACCAGCATGATGTCCACAATGTCAATGTCGCAGTCGCCGTCCAGGTCGTAGAGTGGGTTGTAGCAAGCATCCCCACAGTTACAATGCCAGCGGCCAGCGACGAGCATGATGTCCCCAATGTCCACATCGCCATCGCCGTCGAGGTCGCCAGGGAGAGTACAAGGTGCAGAGGAGTAGGAAATCTCCAGTTCGGGCCACAAGGCCGGGTCACTCTCGGCGGGGGTGGCGTAGCGGGAGCGCGAGTCCACTTCGTCGCTGCTGCGCAGAAGGAAGCCGTAACTGGATGGCAACCCGCTGTACCACGAGGTCACCTCCGCCGTTACGTCCCACACCCGCCAGACGTGGGCGTGCCGGTCCAGGACAAAAGCGTCGGCGAGGCCCCCGATGTCGGACGCCCCTTCGGCACCGGGGATCTCCCATGGAGCGGCGGAGGCGTAGTTGTTCCAGGTGACGGCTGCCGGGTCGTAATCCCGCCGGACAGGGTAGAGACTGAGGGTGCTGTCCATCGCGTCGTTGTTGGAAGTCTGCCACAGCCGCAGGTGAGCAGAGGTGACGTGGGTGCCCGGCGGCAGCGCTGGCAGGGGAGTGTCGAAGCGGACCAGCAATCGGCAGGCGCCGCCGTAGTTGCCTACGTTGTTGGCCCAGACGATGTTGTGGTAGACACTGTCTGGGTTGCCCTGGCGTATGTCGTTGACGTGCGTGCCGGCGTAGCCGTCGCCGTTGCGCAGCAGGAAGGAGCCCGACAGGCCAGGAGAGACGGTCAGCGTGTCGGTGGCGGTGTCCGACGCGCCATCGTCGTCGAAGACGGTGAGGGCGATGGTGTGGGTGGCGACCTGCTGGTAGGTGTGGGTGACAGGTGTGCCCGTGGCCCATCCCCCGTCGCCAAAGTCCCAGACGTGGAGGTTCAGCGTGCCATCGGCGTCGCTGCTGGCTCCGGCGTCAAGGGTGACGGCCAGCGGGGAGACACCGCTGCTGACGGAGGAGGTGAAGGCGGCCGTCGGCGGCAGGTTGGCCGGATCGTCGGTGGCGGTGCGGACCGTGGCCAGGTTGGAGATGGGGGAGAAGCCGAAGCCGGCGTCGGTTTTGAGGGCGAAGTAGTAGGTGGTGCCTGGGGCAAGGATAGGAGGCACGGTGTAGGTCTGGTCGGCGCCGGACGGCTTGGGGGCCGGCTCGCCGGTGAAGGCGATGGCCTGGCTCCAATTGCCCTCGGTGATGGGGACAGTGGCGTAGCGCATGTCGTAGCCATAGGCCACGCCGCTGTGATCATCGCCGCCGGGCGCCGTCCAGCGCAGGGTGATGGTGTTGGTGTAGATGGCCACCGCTGCCAGGTCGTTCACAGCGGCAGGGCGCACATCGTCCACGGGGACGCTATCCACCACTCGGGTGGTGATCTGCACGCCGACCGCCGGGGTGCCGTGAGGGACACCGTCGTTGTTGGCGTGCATCACCACGTGGGGATCCAGCGGGTAGGTGGGTGCGCTCTGCCAGGCAACCAGGCTGGTCTTGACGTAGGCCCCCACGTTGGAGCCGGCCCCGGAGGCAGGGATGTTGTTGGCTACGACGAGGGGAAATGTGTCGCCGGGGTCCAGGGTGCCAGTGGTCGTCACTTCCGTGGTCTCGGTGGGCTGAAGGACGCCGTCACCGTTATCGTCGCGGTAGACGCGCACGTCGTAGGTCCAGTAGTTGTCGCTGTTGTATAGGTGGCTGGAGAGAAGCAGGCCGAACTCTCGCTGCTCGGTGGGGTGAGTGTTGCGGATGGTGATGGGGTAATGCACGCTGTCGCCGGGCAGGCCGCTGCGCTCGTAGAACTCGGGCTCCGCCGTGACATAGTCGTTCTCGTAATAGAAGCGCACCTGGTCGAGCCAGACGGCGTAGGGGAAGCCGACGCCGGGGTCGCTGTGGTAGGGCACGCCGGTGAAGTAGGCGCGGCTCCAGTGGTTGAACATCCGGGCGATGGGACGGGTGGGGTTCACGCCGGGGTTCCAGCCGCTGATGCTGCGCTGATGCTGAGGCCAGGGGCCAAGAACGACGTGTATCCAATTGCTATCGTAGGTATCGAAAATGAGTTGGTAGTAAAAGTGCCAGTTGTAGGTCTCGTGATACCCCATGGCGTTGGGGTCGCGGTGGTAGGTGCCGACGTGGAAGTTGTAGGTGCAGCCGGGGTCATCGGCACAGGACTTAAGCCAGCCCTGGGGGAGCTTGATGTCGAAGCTCATGCGGTTGAGGGGCAGGTCGGGATCGTTGATGTAGGCATCTTGCCCGTCGTAGAGGTAGTAGAAGTAGGGGACCCCTTCGGTCACAGTCATCACCAGGCTGTGGGTGGTGCCACTGCCCCCCTGGGTGTCGTCAACGCCCCAGGTGAAGTCGCCCCCTGAGTCGGTGATACGCCAGAAGTAGCCGTCGGGGTAGGGGTTGGGCTCTTCGTGGACGACGCCGTCCTCGAAATCGGCGATCAGGTGCTCATTGCCATCGGGTCCCTGAGCGCGGGCGAGCGGAATCAGAATAAACAGGGCCAAGGCCAGGCCCAGGGTGAGGGCGATGAAGATGGTTTTGGTCTTCACCAGGTATGCTCCTTACAGTCTTGGCGGGCGTAGAACACGGATGTGCAGGATTTGCGGATTTTTCTCACCTAATCCGTAAATCCTGCCGATCTGTTGTTCTATGGCCATATCGTGTTCTGTCCCCAATGTTCAACGATCACGTCCATCAGGTCGCTGGAGGCGACGTCGGTGTGGTTGTTGGGGTCGGGGCCGTGACGGAAGTTGAAGTCGTCCACCTCCTGTGTCCACGGCTCCCATGCCGGGTCCCACACCCACAGGGCGTGGTTCATGTCCCGCTGCTCAAACAGGGTCATCTCGTCGTCCATGAAGCCGTCTGCATTTGGCTCCCAGCGCATCACGCCGAACTCGTTGACCGACACCGGTACGCCGTGCGTGGTCTTGAAATCGTCCACCGTCGAGAGCAGACCGTTCAGCCAGTCCTGGTCGAACCATTCGTCTTGTTCGTCCCAGTCTACGTCGCACCAGCCGGGGTAGGTGCAGTCCCCGGCGCCCGGATCCTGGTGGGTGTACTTGAACGGCTCGTACTGATGCACTGTGTACACCGTGCGCGGATCGCCTGTGGGTTGCAGATAGGGCAGCCAATCCACCGCGCTGTACCCATTGCCGCCGATGAGGATGGGGGTGTCGGTGTCCACCTGGCGGATGGCGGTGGTGATGCGGGGGTAGAGCTGGTTCCAGTCGTACAGAGTGCCGCCGTAGGTGTCGTAGAACTCCTCTGGATCCCAGATGTCCAGCGCATCGTAGAGGGCGTGGCTGCCGACTTCGTTGGAATTGGGCTCCACCATCAGGTCGTAGCCGACGACGATGGGATTGTCCTTGTAGCGCTGGGCGGTGTAGGCCCACATGACTACCCAGGCATCCTGGGCCGCCTGGTCTTGCCACATCGAATCATTGAGATAGCTCTCGTCGAACCAGTCGCCGGCTCCATCCCAGTAGAAGGTGAAATCACTGCGACCTGGCCCGGTGCGGGCGCTGATCACGGCGAACAGGCCGGCTTGCTCGATCATGCTCAGCAGGCTGTCCAGGTTGTCCTGGATGTCTTGATCCAGAACGTAGGGCGGGTCTTCGGTGAACAGGCCGGGGTGGGAGATGTTGACGTAGTTGGCCCCCAGCGCGGCCAGGTTGTCGAAGTCCTGCTGGGTGAAGGGCGGCCCGACGGGGCCGGGCCCCAGGAAGGTGGTGCCGTCCAGCTCAGGATACACGCGCCGCTGCCAGATGTTGGCCCCGCGCAGTTGCGTGCCTCCCGTCCATAGCGCCCACTTGTCGGTCACAGTTTCACAGGTCTCCCCCCAGTGCACCGCCACCAGCATGATGTCCACGATGTCTATCTCGCCGTTGCTGTCCAGGTCGTAGGCGGCAACGTAATCGGGGTCGCCCACGGCAGTGTGCCAGAGGCCGGCCACCAGCATGATGTCGGCGATGTCCACATCGCCGTCGCTGTCGAGATCGCCCACAAGCACGGACTCCCCATCGGCGATGGCAAGGTGGCTGATCGTCAGAAGAAGGGCGAGACAGGCTAACGCCATGCAACCAGCAGTGAGGAATCCCCTCGCTGCCGGTTTTGACGAGAGTAGGTTTTTCACATTGATCCTCCTCTAGCCCTCCCCCCCCCCCCCACCCCCCCCCCCGCCCACGTTGACGAGGGGGGGGGGGCG
>CAZQDO010000263.1:5995-8187 GCA_964592085.1 uncultured Anaerolineae bacterium
TAGTTGGGATCGCCCACAGCGGTGTGCCAGTGGGCAGCCACCAGCATGATGTCGGCGATGTCCACGTCGCAGTCGCCATCCATGTCGCCAGGGATGCTTTCCTCCCGGTAACAGATCTCCAGCTCAGGCCGCATCGAGATGGTGCCGTACTCGCTGGCGTGGTACACCTCGTTCTCGTCGGCGACGACGGTAGGATCGTCCAGCAGCAGCCCGTAGTTGGCGTAGGTGCCATCCACCCAGTCCTGCACCAGAGCGGCGACGTCCACCGTTTTCCATCCTGACCCGCCGGCTTGAAAAGACCCCAGGATGGCGGCATCGTAGCCGCTGCCGAAGTTGTTCCAGGTTACGCCGCTCTCGGTCCAGGAGGTGGTGATGCGGTGCACGTTCACCGTGCGGTTGCCGTCGGCGTCGGTGCGGTACAGGTTGAGCTGGGCGGTCTGCACGGTGGCGGTATCGGGGATGAACGCCAGGTCGAAGCGGATCAGGGTACGCTTGCGGCCGCTGCCATAGTTGCCGGTGTAGAGGTTCTCCCAGTTGCCGGTGTAGTCCGGCGAGGAGGCCCAGATGTAGGCGTCGGCGACGGTGCCGTAGGTGTCCCGCTGAATCGTAATGGCTGTGCCGTTGCAGCCTGGGGGCGTCGTGCCCGTGGGTGTCGGTGTGCTGGTGGGCGTGGCCGTGGCAGTAGGGGTAGGCGTCGGCGTGGAAGTGGGAGTGGAAGTGGAAGTGGCGGTGGGCGTCGGTGTCACCTCTCCGGAGTGCCATTCGTAGGCCCCGATGTCGGGCTGGGCGTCGCGGGGATAGCTGTCGAAATCAACCGTCGGCGCGCCGTCAGTGGTGCCGGCGTCAACGGCCGGGCTGTCCGAGGTTAGCTCCATACCGTAGTGCTGGCCGGAGAGGGGGCCGCTGAGCTGCGGGTCGGCGGCGATGTCGTGGTCGCCAGGCGTGTAGGCGCTGAGCTTGACCTGGTGGTACAGGCTGTAGTCTGAATCGAAGCTGAGGCCGGGGCAGTCTTCTGTGTAGAAGAGGAAGGTGAGATCGCCAGGGTCGAAGTAGTCGGTATCCCCCCGGTAGAGATTGTTGCGGCCGGTCAGGGTTTCGGAGCCGTTGCAGGCGCCGCCGTCGCGCGGGCCCGCTCCCACCAGGCCATCTCCCTGGCCATAGAGGGTGTTGTTGATCATGGAGACGGTTTCACCGCCCATGAAGGAGAGTTCCAGGGTGTTGCCCAGGGCCCGGCAGGCATCCACGTTGTAGGTAAAGGGCTGACTGTCGAAGAACGCACAGTTCCCTACCAGCACGCTGTTGACCAGCGTCGTTTCTCCTGTGACTTTGATCTGATTCCCCGCGTTGCCCTCGGCCCGCACGCGGTTGATGGTGATGCTGCCGCCCAGACTGTGATAGAGCAGGTCCAGGCCGTCGGAGGTGTTGTGCAGGAAGGCTGAGTCTTCGATGATCCAGTCGCCGCCGGTGGCGCCGGTGCCGACGCCGTCCCCGTAGCCACCAGCCGTCTGCGCCCAGCAGCCGGTCGGCTCGCCGCCCGGATAGGTCTCGCCGCAGCCGTTCCATTCCACCGTCCAGCGCCGGAAGGTCATCGTGCCGGAGTTGGAGTCGTCGCCAGCAATGTCGCCGTCCCAACCGACCCAACCATTGCCCGCGATGCGCACATCCTCCACCGTCCAGTCGGTAAGGCGGCCGGCGCGCACGCCGGCGGCAGCCAGGCCATGGAGATCAAGGTCGTGCAGATAGACGTTGGCTGAGTCCTCGGCGTACAATCCGTCGGCGGCCCAGTCTCCGTAGGGGTAGGTATCGCGCTCGCAGGCCAGACCTCCAGAGTGGAATTCCACGCAGTCGGAGTGGTCGGTGATCTCCAGGCAGGCTACTTCGACGTTGCTGACGTCGGTGAGGTTGATAATCACGTCCGCTCGCTCGGTGCCCCACAGCTCAGGCGGGTTGGAGCAGTCGCTGTCCCAACCTGCGCCGAGGATGCGGGTGGGATGGGCCGGATCGGGACCGCTGGGGATGGGCGGGATGTAGCAGCCCCAAGGGTAATCGGACTCGCAGTTGTCTGCACCGGGTGCGCCGTAGCCCATCCTGTAGCTGCCGCTGCCGATGATCAGGGTATCGCCGCCGGCGATACGCGGCGTGCCGTCGGGCGGGAGGGCGCGGAAGGGGTGGTCCCTGGCGCAGGGCTGGCC
>CAZQDO010000264.1:0-8185 GCA_964592085.1 uncultured Anaerolineae bacterium
CCCATAGAAGTTACCCATGACGATCACCCACCATAGGTGCGGTTGTAGTATTAAGGAGTGTCTGGATACTCCCAGGGCATATTCTACACCGACGCCATGGCGCTTCAGCACCCGCGCTCTCCAGGGGGAGAATGTGATATTCGTCATAGACAGGTGGCTGTCTTTATGCTATAATATTGACAGTGGGCAGTGGCTGTTTCTGTCACGATTTAGAGAGCAATGAAGGACATATCTCGCCTCGAGAGGAACAAAGCTTGACGTGCGTAGTGGAAAAGAGGTCGTTCATGTCTATTGGGGAAATGGGAGGAGTTTAACGTAACCTTCTTAACTGCTGGGATGCCGCCGCCAAGTGGATATGCATTGACTCCGCAGCATCATGCGAAATCTCCAGGTTTAGAGACCGGAGCAAGCAATTCCAAAATCTCTGTTGCTATCCTCGTGAGGCGCTCCGAGAGGAGAGACAGAGATTTTAGTTTCTCTCGCGACTGTGTGAGCTTGGCAAGAATGGAGAAGACAGGGCTAAGAAGTGCATGATAGAACGCAGGGTAAGGGTTAAGTCATCTTTGTGGGGTGGAGATTGACCGAAATGGAAGAGTTCAAATTGCAAGAGCAATCGCATAGGATTCAATGGCTGCTGGATGAGGCAAAGGAGCGGGGATATGTCACCCTCGGCCAGATCCTGGAAGTCTTTCCCGAAGCAGAGGAAGACCTGGCTCAACTGGAGGATCTATTTGGGTACCTCTATGATCAAGGCATCGAAGTCTACGAGAGCGAGGAAGAAACCGAGGGCGAGAAAGACAAGGCAGAAGAGGCGCCAGGCGGGAATGGCGATGGAAACGGCAACGGCCATTTCGACTTGAGCGACATCGCCCCCGACGACACCATCAGCTTGTATTTCAAGGAGTCCGGCCACGTCCCTCTTCTGAAGCGTGAGGAGGAGGTGGAACTGGCTAAGCAGATGGAACGAGGCCTAGAGGCCCGACACCAGTTGTCCCGAAATGGTCATGACCCCCAGGAGAGGCGAAGACTGAAGAGGTTGATCGAGATGGGTGAAGAAGCCCGCCAGCACCTCATCAAGGCCAACACCCGCCTGGTGGTGAGCATCGCCAAGAAACACCGGGGGATGGGAGTGCCTTTCCTGGACCTCATCCAGGAGGGCAACATGGGTTTGATCAAGGCCGTTGACAAGTTCGACTACCGACGGGGCACCAGGTTTAGCACGTATGCTACCTGGTGGATCCGACAATCTGTCAGCCGGGCGCTGGCCGAGCAGGGGCGCACCATCCGCATCCCCATCCACATGGGGGACCGCATCAGGAAGATGTACAAGATGGCGCAAAGGATGGAGCAAGAGGAGGGACGTCAACCTACCCCGGAGGAGATCGCCGAGGAGATGGATCTCGACCCCAGCAAGGTAGAGTGGATGATGAGGGTCTCGCAGCGCCCCTTCCATCTGGAGAGGCCGGTGGGCGAAGAGGGGGACACGGAACTGGCGCATTTCATTGAGGATGAGGAGACCCCGGCGCCCTCGGACGTCGCCTCACAGCACTTGTTGGCGGAGAAGATGGAGGAACTCCTCTCCACTTTGACTCCCCGGCAGGCTCGCATCCTGCGTCTCCGCTTTGGCCTGCAGAACGGCTACGGTTACAAGTTGGAAGAGATCGCGCAGAGGTTTGGCCTGACGCGGGAGCGCATCCGCCAGATAGAACAGGAAGCTCTGAATAGGCTGCGCCATCCCCGCCGCAGCCGTCAACTGCGGGATTACCTTAGTTAGTTTCTGGTGCAAAACTCAGCACCCGTGTGGCAGTTGTCTCTTGGCTGACCATCTCAAGACAAGGGAACGACTGATCCCTCCTTGCCATTTCGCAGCTTCCTGAGTATAATGCATGCTGTCAGAGTGATAGGTTGGGTCTTCCGCTATCTGGAAATGGAGCGCGGCTACACTGTGACGGGCCATGCGCCAGCGGGCAGAGGTGGCAAGGCAGGCATCATAGGTTAGGCAGGAAGGAGATCTTATGCAAGTTGAACACTCTGAACCTGGCTCCGTCCCCTGGACCACCCGCGACGTCTGGCTGGGGGTTGTTGCCCTGGTGCTGTGGTTGGTTCTTTCTGTGGTGGCCTCGGTCGTGATGAGCCTTCTCTCGCTGGACGTGGACGTGGGACTGATGGTCAGCCTGGCGGAGTTCTTGCTGCTGGTGCCGGTGTGGTGGCTGACGGTGCGGAAGTACAGGGTTGGCTGGAGAGCTTTAGGGCTGCAAAGTTTCAGGGGAGCGATAGTCGGCCTGGGATGTGGCCTGATGATTCTGTCCTATATCTTTAACGTCTTCTATGGCCTCTTTCTGGCCCTGTTTGGTCTGCGGGCGCAGGTTGATTTAGTCCCCATTTTCGCCGAGCTGTCCTCCCCCTGGTGGCTGTTGGCCGGAGGGGTGATCGTTGCGCCGGTGGTAGAGGAGGTATTCTTCCGCGGATTCGTCTTCGCCGGATTGCGCCAGCGATACGACTGGAAGAAAGCGGCCCTCATCAGCTCTGCCCTGTTTGCCGTGATCCACGTAACCCCAACCGCCATGATCCCCATCTTCATCCTGGGCCTCATCTTTGCCTATCTCTACCATCGCAGCCATTCCATCTGGCCAGCTATATTGATGCACGTCTCCACCAACGCCCTGGCGCTGGGGCTGGCTTACGTACTGGCAAACACCGATATACCTGTGTAGAGCTACCATGCGATGTGAGGTGGTCTCATGAGAAAGCTCCGTAAGTTTCTTCCTCTCGTCCTCTTTCTTTGCCTCGTCGCTCTGATGGACAGTGGTTTGGTCGGCGTCACCGACATCGTGCAGGCGGCAAGTGAGTGGCGTTGCCGATGCGGGGACGTGTGCTATGGCTGCCCCTACGACGTGGATAACGATTGCGTCGTCAACATCGTGGACATCATGGTCGTAGCCACCCACTGGAGTTGCCCATGCGATGGCGAGTGCTACGAAGCTCAGTATGACTTCGATGACGACTGTGACATTGACCTGGCAGACGTCATGGCCGTAGCCGGTCGCTGGCGGTGCGAATGTGGCGATGCGTGCTACGACTGCACCATCTGGCAGCCATCGGGCATCACCCCCTGGCAGTTGCAGTTCACCGACCTGCCCGTTGACCAGTCGTACGATGTAGTCATGTACGACATAGACCTGTTCGACAACGACGCCAGCGTGGTGGCTTCACTGCACGCCCAGGGCCGCGTGGTCATCGCCTACTTCAGCGCGGGCTCCTGGGAAGACTGGCGGCCAGACGCCGCCGACTTTCCCGAGTCGGTGAAGGGCAACAGCAACGGCTGGCCTGGCGAGCAGTGGCTGGACGTTCGCCAGCTCGACGTCCTCGGCCCGATCATGGAGGCCAGGATGGACCTGGCCGTCCAGAAGGGCTTCGATGGCGTTGACCCAGACAACGTAGACGGCTACGCCAACAACACCGGCTTCGACATCACCGACGAGGACCAAATCGCCTACAATGTCTTCCTGGCCAACGCCGCTCACCAGCGCGGTCTGTCCGTCTCCCTGAAGAACGACCTGGGGCAGGTGGTTGACCTGGAGCCCTACTTTGACTGGGCCCTCAACGAGGAGTGCTACCACTACGACGAGTGTGACGAACTGCTGCCTTTCATTGACGCTGGCAAGGCCGTCATGCACGTCGAGTATGACGAGCCCACGAGTGCGTTCTGCCCGTGGAGCAACACGTACGATTTCAGTTCCATGAAGAAGCGGCTGGATCTGGATGCCTGGATGGAGCCTTGTTGGTAGGGAAAGGGCTCTCGACATCATCGCTGACCCCAATTTCAGAATGATCCTGGCGATTTGACCACAATCTGGTTCTCAGCTATAATGGAATTAGCTAATCGAATTGGCCAATTTGGAGGAACGATGAGGAATGGTTCGATACGGACCCTGTCTGCCACCGAGGTTAAGAACAGTTTTGGCGCCGTGTTGCGCGAAGTCAATCACACCGGCGGGCCTATCGTAGTAGAACGAGCAGGCCGTCCTGTGGCCGTGATCCTGAGTGTGCGTGCCTACGAAGAGACCTGTCGAGCGCCGCTGCTGCCCACAGCCAACCGCATCGCTCTGGCACGTGCCGCCTTCGGGATGTGGGCAGGTCGCGAGGACATAGGCGACGACTGGATTGTCCACAGCCGACAGCGCTGGCAGAGCGAATGGCTCGATGTCTGAACGCGAGTTGCTGTTCGATTCCACTGCCCTGGTGGACCTCTACCGTGGGCAGGCCGCACTGCGATGGCTTCTGGACGCTCTGGTTGCCGGTGATATAGCAGGTTACGTTTCGGTGATCACTGAAGCGGAACTCTGGCGTGGCCTGCGTGCCGACGAAGTCGAACGCCACGAGGCGTTGTTGTCGCTTTTCACTGTCCTGCCCCTCGATTCGGCTGCTGCGCGGCGGGCTGGAGCATGGATGCAGCGCTACGAATCGCATGGCCTGGGCTGGATGGATGCACTGATCGTCGCCACGGCCCGTCGAGCAGACCTGACCGTCCTAACCCGAGATCTCCACCTGGCCAGATGCCTGGAGAGCGAGGCCAGTTTTCAAACCTACAATGTTGACAGGACTGCGTAGCTGACGCCGAACAGGTGGACATCGGGCGTTGCTGGTGGCTAAGGCATCATGGCCCTCACGAAGGATGCTTTCTGGTCAAGGGGCGCTGCACTGGCGACTTTGGCAGGGTCTACTTGCGCCAGGGGTTATCGTTGATGGAGTGCCTGACGCCGTGGCTGGTGATGCGCGGTGGGAGCAGGCAGGAGACGGCATAGGAGAGTGATAGACACTATTGACTTTCGTGTTGATAACGGAACACTCCCAGTCAAATTCGCGCGTCTTTGAGGTGCCGAGTGTTCCTTTGTTTGCACGAAGTTCAATAATAGAGGTAGATAAATATGGACACAGTACAGGTTTCACTGGAACTGCCGCGAAGCGTATTTTCGGCTCTGCGGCAGGACCCGCTCAACTTTGTAGCCGAGATGCGGCTAACGGCTGCGGTCAAGTGGTACGAGACGGGTCGCCTCTCTCAAGCCAAGGCCGCTGAGGTCGCCGGGCTATCCCGAAGCGAATTCTTGACGGCACTGGCACGCTTTGGCGTCTCGCCCTTCCAGTACGATGCCGACGAGATTATGGCGGAGGTCGTCGGTGACTGAGCGATGGGTGTTGAATGCCTCGCCACTCATCGTCCTGGCGCGTGTTGGACAGGAACACTTGTTTCACACCCTGGCTGACGAAGTGGTGGTTCCTCGCGCTGTGGCTGTAGAGATCGAAGCCGGGCCGGCGGACGACCCAGCCCGCCAGGTTATCGCCGGTGGGCACTTGACGATTGTAGAGGCCGTGCCTGTGCCGGAAATCCTGGCCTGGGATCTGGGAGCCGGGGAGGCAGCAGTGCTTTCGTATGCATTGAGGAAGGCAGGGTGGACAGTCATTGTGGATGACGCCGCTGCGCGCAAATGCGCGCGAAGTTTCGGACTGCGACTTAAAGGCACTCTGGCAGTGGTCATCTTGGCCAAACAGCGCGGGTTGATTCCCTCTGCGACAGACATTCTGCGCTCTCTGCTCAACATCGGCTTTCGCCTCGACGAGAATGTCCTTCGAGAAGCGCTGTTTCGGGCGGTGGGCGAAAAATGGGAGTAATGCCAGGAGGCCCAGCACCCCTTCGGTAGAGTTTACACTGAGCCCTTCGACAGTTCCATCAGTCCCATCAAACTGGATTCGAGCCGCCCCCGTACCGGCCGCATGGATTCCCGATGGCAGGTAGTGGTCAACGTCTCCGAGGCCGAAATGACTCCGCACGAAGAAAGGACCCCGTGAATTGGAAATCTTTGTTCCTGGACGTATCTGCCTGTTTGGCGAACACTCGGACTGGGCCGGCGGATACCGGCGCATCAATGCGGAAATCGAGAAGGGTTATACGCTGCTCACAGGGACCGATCAGGGTATCTATGCCGAGGTCGAGCCCCATCCTACCGCGCTGGTGTTGACCTCGACCACGCCCGATGGCCAGAAACACAGCCCTTATGAGATCCCCATGGAGCCCAAGTCGCTGCTAGAGGAGGCCCAGCAGGGGGGCTTCTGGAGCTACGTCGCAGGGGTCGCCTATCAAATCCTGACCCACTACCACGTGCGCGGCCTGGTGATCAACAACTACAGAACCGACTTGCCAATCAAGAAGGGGCTTTCGTCGAGCGCGGCAATCTGTGTCCTGACGGCACGGGCCTTCAACCGCATCTATGATCTGAAAATGACTGTCCGGGGCGAGATGGAACTGGCCTACCAGGGTGAGATCACGACACCCTCCCGGTGCGGGCGGATGGATCAGGGCTGCGCTTTTGGCAATCGCCCTATCCTCATGGCCTACGACGGCGATCACCTGGACGTGACCGAGTTGCAGGCCCCAGAGGACATGTACTTCGTCATCGTGGATCTGCAGGCTCAGAAGGACACGATGGAGATCCTGGCCCGGCTGAACCGCTGCTACCCTTTCGCCGAGACAGAGATCGAGCAAGGCGTGCAACAACTGCTGGGGCCGATCAACAAGCGGATGGTGCACCAGGCCATCGAAGTGCTCCAGGCAGGGGACGCCGAGCGGCTGGGCGCGCTGATGGTCGAAGCCCAGGCGTTCTTTGATCGCTACGCAACTCCAGCTTGCCCGGAGGAATTGACCGCCCCGCTCCTGCACCGTGTCTTGAACTACGAGCCGCTCAAGCCGCACATCTGGGGTGGGAAGGGCGTCGGCTCGCAGGGCGACGGCACAGCCCAGTTCATCACCCGCAGCGAAGCCGACCAGCAGGCGGTGATCGAGATCATTGAACGCGACCTGAACATGCCTTGCCTCACGCTGACGTTGCGCACCGGCCAGAAGGTGCGTAAAGCCGTTATCCCAGCGGCAGGCTTCGGGACGCGACTTTTCCCGGCTACGAAGGCGGCCAAGAAAGAGCTATTTCCCATCATAGATCGCGACGGAATCGCCAAGCCCGCTATTCTGCTGATCGTCGAGGAAGCGCTCAAGGCTGGGGTGGACGAGGTGTTTATTATCGTGCAGGAACACGACCTGCCAGCCTTTCAGTCGTTCTTCAACGTGCAGATTACCATTGAGAACTACAATAAACTGCCCCGCCATTTCCAGGAGTACGCACAGCGTATCCTTGAGATGGGGCGGCAGGTGTCTTTCGTGACCCAGAAAACACAAGAAGGCTTCGGGCACGCCGTCTATTGCGCACGGGAGGCGATTGGCAACGAGCCCTTTCTGCTGATGCTGGGGGACCATCTCTACCGCTCCACGAGTGAGGTCCCGTGTGCGCAGCAGTTGATCGATGCCTACAACAAGTATGCGATCAGCGTGCTGGGCCTGCGCCGCACCCCTGAAGACAAGATCGCCAACTTCGGGACAGCGACGGGGGTGTGGATCGAAGAGCACCGTCTGCTGAACGTCACCGAGTTCGCCGAGAAACCGACGGTGGACTACGCTCGAAACAACCTCCGCGTGCCTGGCTTGCCGCAAGATGAGTACCTGACCGTTTTCGGACAATACATCATCAAACCCCAGTTGTTCGATTATCTGGATGAACACATCAAGAACAACGTGCGCGAGCGGGGTGAGTTTCAGCTCACCTCAGCGCTGGATCGCCTGCGGCAGGAAGATGGCTTCCTGGGGCTGGTCATGGACGGACAGCGTTACGATATTGGCCTGCCGGAGTATTATCTGGAGACACTACAGGCTTTCCGTCAGGGGAGTAGATAGAACTGAAGGGGGACAAAGAGGCTCTTCCGAAGGGAAGAGTCTCTAGCTACCTCGACAATGTCAGATTACGCAAATGCCGCTCCCATCTGGTGTCATTCTGAGGAGCGTAGCGACGAAGAATCTCGTTCGTGCTCAGCGGCGTGCCCTGACTTACCAAGAACGAGACCCTTCGCTTCGCTCAGGGTGACATAATCTTCAATGTGACATTGTCAAGCTACTTTATGATGGGCTTCGAGCGAATGTCGTTCAATTCAAGCCATGCCCTCAACCTGCTGACGATAGGCAGCCATGTCAACGACGGTGCCCTCGACGCGGGCCTGTTCGGCGGCGAAGGCCAGCAGGTGACTCTCCAGCGAAGCGCGGGCCGAGGTCAGGGGCTCGGAACTCCCCTGGCGCAGAGCGCGCACG
>CAZQDO010000265.1:0-8145 GCA_964592085.1 uncultured Anaerolineae bacterium
CCTTCAGCCCTTGTGTCACCTCCGTGAGCCCTTTGACTGGGGCCGTCAGTCCTTGTGTCACCTCCGTAAGCTCTTTGACAGGGGCCTCCAGCTCTCGCTTTACCTCCGCGAGCTCTTTGGCCGGAGCCTCCAGTCCTCGCGTCATCTCCGCCGTAAACTCCTGCGACATCTTCCTGACGTCGTTGACGACTTTGCCGAGACTCCGGGCTATTTCTGGCAATCTGCGCGGCCCGACGACGATCAGGGCAATGACGAAGATAAGCAACAATTCAGCCGTGCCTATGTTGAAAAAATTCATCTCTCACCTTCCTGTAGGGGATCTCTCCCAGTGGCTTGAGCCAACCCCTTTGGACACAATGGCTCCCAGAACACCGTTCACAAAGCGGCCTGAACTATCGCTGCCAAACAACTTGGCCAATTCCACGGCTTCGTTGATGGCTACTTTCATCGGAGTGTTCCCCGCGACGACAAACTCGAAAATGGCCATGCGCAGGATGTTTCTGTCTATGACGGCTACCTGATCCAAAGGCCACTCGGGGGCATTGTCCTGAATCAGAGCATCCAAATTCGCCCGATGATTGAGGACACCCTGCACCAGGGTGCGGGCGAAATCGCGCCCTGCTTCGGCAAGGGGTCTTACAGCGAAGCGCTGTTGCAGGACCACTTCAGGATCGTGATGGGCGATGTCAATCTCAAACAAAGCCTGCAAGGCCACAATTCGAGCGCGATGTCGGTCTTTCACTACTGGTATCCCGTTCTGCTCTTTTGTTAATCTTCGCTAGATGGAATCTCCACATCCTGAATGTGGATGCTGACCTCTTTGACCTCCATGCCCACCATGTCATGGACGGCGCGACTCACTTCCGCCTGGATCTCTTGACTCAGCGCCAGCATGTTCACGTCTTGCTCAACGACGATGTACAGGTCAACGCTGACGGCATCATCCTCGACCTCTATCTTGACCCCATCGCCCGGCCCTCGACGCCGCAGCAAACGCCCCATGCTATCTGTCCAGCCAGGGCTCATCCGCACCACGCCGGGCACGGAGAGGGTGGTGAGTCTGGCAATGGTGACTAAAACACTGGGGGCGATGATCACCTTTCCTAACTTTTCTTCCAATTCAACATTCTCCTCACTACGCTATCCCATCATGGCCAGGCCACCATCCACACGCAACACCACGCCGGTGATGAAGCTGGCCTCAGCGGAAACCAGGAAGGCCACCGCACTGGCTATTTCCTCTGAAGTGCCAGGCCGTCCCAGCGGCGTCATCTCGATGGCCTTCTCGACCAGCTCCTGGGGCAGACTCGCCGTCAGGTCGGTGGGGATATAGCCGGGAGCCACGGCGTTAACAGTGATGTTGCGCGAGCCGACCTCTTTAGCCACAGCCTTGGTGAAGCCCACTATCCCCGCCTTGGCAGCGGAGTAGTTCGCCTGGCCTGGATTACCCGCCAGACCCGCCACCGAGGTGATGTTGACGATTCGGCCATAGCGCTGCTTCATCATGGGCCGGATGACGGCCTTGGCGCAGTTAAAGGCTCCCTTGAGGTTGGTATTGATCACGATGCTCCAGTCGTCCTCCGACATGCGAGCGAGCAGCGTGTCGCGGGTGGTGCCGGCGTTGTTGACCAGGATATCCAGCCTGCCATAGGTCGTCTGAGCCGTCTTGACGAGCCTCTTCGCATCTTCCGCGTCCGCGACATCGGCCTGGACGGCGATGGCCTGGCCGCCCTGGGCTTCGATGGCCTCGACCACCTCCTGAGCTGCCTCAGCATTGCTGCGATAATTGACCACCACCTGGGCCCCCAGGCTTGCCAATTTGATAGCGATGGCCCGCCCGATGCCTCGTGAACTGCCGGTGACCACAGCGACCTTATCCTTTAGGTTCATTGCTCCTCCAAAAATGCTTGGACACTTTCTACATCTCCCACATTCACCGTCCGCACGCTTTTGTCAATTCGCCTGATGAGCCCCGTCAGCACGTTTTTGGGTCCGATTTCCACGAAGGTGGTGACTCTCTGAGCCATCATGTACTGGACTGACTCCACCCACCGCACCGTCGAGGTGAGCTGTTCCACCAGTTCCCTCCTGATCTCCGCCACGGTGGTGATAGGCGCGGCGGTGACGTTGGCCACGATGGGAATCCGCGGCTGGTGGAAATCAACCTGCGCCACTATGCTGGCGAAAGACTCAGCAGCACGTTGCATCAGCGGTGAGTGGGAGGCGATGCTCACCGCCAGCGGGATGACCCGCCTTGCTCCCTGCTCCTTGGCCAGCTCCAGGGCTCGCCCCAGGGCCTCCTTGTGGCCGGAGATGACAATCTGGCCGGGCGAGTTGTAGTTGGCCAACTGAACTATCCCACCGGTCTCCTGGTTAGCCATCTGGCAGATTTCGTCCAGGGTTCCCGCCTCCAGACCTAACACGGCAGCCATGCCACCAGGGTTCTGCTCCCCGGCTTCTTTCATCACGCGGCCGCGCTCCTGCACGAGCCTTAGGCCATCGGCGAAGTCCAGAGCGCCAGTTGCTAACAGAGCCGTGTATTCGCCCATGCTGTGGCCGGCCACCATTGACGGACTGAGCTGGTGCGACTCCAGCATCTGTAGCAGAGCCACACTGACCGTCAGCAGGGCCGGCTGGGTATTGATGGTATCGCCGAGTTCCTCCTTCGGCCCCTCGAAGCAGAGCCTGGAGAGGGGAAAGCCCAGAATTCCATCGGCTTCGTCGAAGAGGTCTCTCGCTTCGGGATATGCTTCGTAAAGATCCCGGCCCATGCCCACGTACTGCGAGCCCTGGCCGGGGAAGACAAAGGCGACTTGTTCCATCATTCAAACCAGAATGATCTCCAGCGCTCTCTCATCAATGATAAAATCCTCGGTGGCCGGGTCGAGCTTTATCTTCCATCTTTGAAGGAAGTCGGCTCCGATGATTACCTCGCAGGGAAGCTTAGGGACGACCAGGAAGATGTGAGGAAGGGAATGACCATTGATATTCACATGGAGGTCTGTGGTCCATTCTGCTGCAAAGGGAGTTTCATCTCCCAACGTGAATGTCAAAGGCTTAGGTACTTTTAAGATTTGGGCAACCGCCGTTGCCACATTCTCTCTCACGAAACAGGCCGATGCCCCGGTATCGAAAAGGACATCGCAATCCTTCCCACCCAAGCTCCCAGCAACTCTCAGCTCTTTTCTGATAAGACCCATAAATCACCTCCCCCAACCTAACCCACAACCTCCTGCAACTGACCGATGATCGCCTCCGCCTGGGCGACGATGCGCTCGATGAGTTCCTTGGTGGGGACGATGTCGGTGACCATCCCTGCGATCTGCCCTGCCATGACCGAGCCTTTTTTCATGTCCCCCTCAATGGCGGCCAGCCTCAGCTTCCCCGTGCCAAACTCAATGATCTCCGCTTCTGTGACGCCGCGCCTCTCCAATTCCTCGAATTCGTGCACCATGGGGTTCTTGAGGGCGCGTACGGGATGCCCCAGGCTGTGCCCTGTGGTCATGGTGGAGCGATCCCTGGCCTTGAGAATCGCCTGCTTGTAGTTCTGGTGAACCGTGCACTCGGTGGTACAGATAAAGCGGGTGCCCATCTGGATGCCCTGGGCGCCCAGAGCCAGGGCCGCCACCAGGCCCCGCCCATCAGCGAAGCCGCCGGCAGCGATGACCGGGACGTCCACAGCGTCCACCACCTGGGGTATCAAAGGCATAGTGGCGATGTCACCGATGTGCCCGCCCGATTCCATCCCTTCAGCTATCAGGGCGCCACCTCCCTGGCGCGACAGCCGCTTGGCCAGGGGCACCGAGGCGATGACAGGAACGACGGTTACGCCGGCCTCTTTGAGGCGAGCTATGTGATTTCCTGGCCTCCAGGCTCCGATGACCACGATCTCCACGCCCTCCTCAATGCAAAGGGTCACGATGTCATCGGCGTATTCAGAGATGGCCAGAGGGATGTTCAGCCCGAAGGGTTTATCGGTCAGCTCTTTGACCAAATGGATCTCCCTCGCCATCTCCTCAGTGGGGACATTGCCTCCCCCGATGACACCTAGCCCTCCGGCATTGGAAATGGCAGCAGCGAGTTGGGCTGTGCCTACCCAGGCCATGCCTCCCTGTACGATGGGATACTTGATGCCTAACAAATCACAGAGGGGTGTTCTGAGCATTCTTGCCTCCCAGGTGAATTTCAGACCTGACAGGTTTCTCAAAACCTGTCAGGTCTGGATGAAGCGATTATTCGGACTTCTTTTTTGTCTTCGCTTTGATCTCGATAACCTCGACACCTCGATAGCTGCCGCAGGATGGACAAACCTGGTGCGGCAACCGAAGCTCGTGACACTGAGGACAGGGGACCAGCTCCGATAGCTTCAGGGCATGATGCGCGCGCCTCTGATTCCGGCGTGTCTTGGATATCTTTCTCTTAGGTAGTGCTCCCATTTACTCTTTACGATCCTTCCATAGTCAAATAAGTAGAACGCGATAGGCAATTACGCTTCACGTTTCACGTTGGGTCAGAGCATCAATATTATAGCCAGAGTAGCCGTTGTGTCAAGCAGCAGGGCCGGTTTCTTCCCCTGCCCCCAGGTCTTCCGGGCCTACTCCATCTTTTTGCACCATGCTAATGCCATTTTGCACCGTGGTCAGCAGGCTGCCTAGCTGGGACTCCAGGTAGCTCAGAACCGCGACGACATAATCATCGGCATCGGTTTTGATCTTCTCCGCCTCGCGCTGGGCCCGCTCGATGATGGTCTTGGCCCGGGCATCGGCCTCTTTGACGATCTCGTCCTTGCCTACCACCTTTCGGGCCTGTTCGTTGGCTAAGGCCACCAGGCGCTCCGCCTCCTCGTGGGCCTGGGCGATGATACGCTCTCTCTCCCGCTCGGTCCTCTTAGCTTGCCTGACCTCCTCAGGAATGCGCGAGCGCATCTCGTTGATGATGTCGAAGCACTCCTCCTCATCAACGACGACGTTTGAGGTGAGAGGAATCCGCTTGCCCTCGGTAAGCCTGGACTCCAATTCGTCAATCAAATAAAGAATGTCCATTTTGATACCCCCTTTGCAATTCCCGCTGGGCGGGAGCTTTTGGACAGAACCCCGAATCCAATGATGAAAGCTTCAATCTCGCAAGGAGATGATCTGCACTTTGTCACTCCCCTCTTCTCCCGGCCCCTCGAACTTTTGTTTGAGAGCAAATGCGACGTGGCTGGATACCATGTTATCTACGCAGCCTCCGGCCATGGCCACTTCTTTGACCACGCTGGAGCTTAGAAAGGAATACTCCTGGCTGGCCATCAGGCAGACGGTATCTATGTCTGGAGCCAACTTTCTATTGGTCAGCGCCAATTGGAACTCCCATTCGAAATCGGAGAGCACCCTCAGGCCACGTACCACGACCTGAGCCCTTTTTTGGCGAGCGAAATCCACGGTCAGACAATCGTAGCTTTCGACACCGACGTTAGGGAGGTGTTTCAGCGCTTGGCGCGTCATGGCTAACCGCTCCTCGACAGAAAAAAGGAGTCTCTTCAGAGGGCGAGCGTACACCGCGGCAATCAGCTCATCGAAGATAGCAGCTGCCCTGGTCGCAATGTCTATGTGACCATTGGTGATGGGGTCGAAGGTAGCGGGATAGATAGCAATGGTCATAAAAACCTCCACCTGAATTATAATGACCAATGAGCCAATGACCAAACCCCAATCGGCAAATGGATCAATTGGTCATTCATTAGTGTCAACTTAAGCTCTGCGCTTCGTCCCCGGCCTGCCCCGGGGATGGGCCTTTGAGCCTTAAGTTGACACTAATAATTGGTCATTAGTCATTGGGGCACTGGGTCCGTTCAATGGGAATGGCTCAATGAGCATACTGGATTCTGAAGATATCCGACTGGTTTCATGCTGCGTAAATTGTACCACATTTGGCACAAAAGTGAAAGTCAGAATTCCCCCAACGCCAACTTATACACCTCGCGCTTGGGCCAACCCGCCAGATCAGCCACAACTTTGACGGCCTCTTTCCTCTTCACACCCTCCGCCAGCAGCTGGGCCAGCGCTTCCATCACCTGGCCCTCGTCCCACGTTACTCGTTCCCCCTTCGCCCCCTCAATGACCAGGGTAAACTCGCCCCGGGGAGGGTTCTCCTCGAAGTGGGCCAGGGCCTGGCCGATGCTCCCCCGCCAAACCTCTTCGTACATCTTGGTCAGCTCGCGAGCCAGGGCGATGCGCCGGTCGCCCAGCATGTCTTTCAGGTCGGCCAGGCTGGCAAGCAGACGGTGGGGCGCTTCGAAGGCCACCAGGGTGTGGCTTTCCCTGACCAGGGAGGCCAGAAGTTGGCGGCGCTCCTTCTGGCGGCGGGGTAAGAACCCCAGGTAGAGAAAGCTGTCGGTGGGCAGTCCTGAGAGCACCAGAGCGGTGATCAACGCCGAGGGGCCGGGCACTGGCACCACCGCGATGCCCCGCGCGATGGCGGCTTTGATGATCTCATAGCCTGGGTCGGAGAGGCCGGGCATACCTGCCTCGGAGACCAGGGCCACGTCCTTGTACTGAAGGGTGCTGAGGAGCTCCTCCTGCCTGGACAGCTTGCTGTGGTCGTGGTAGCTGGTGAGAGGCGTCTCGATCTTGAAGTGAGTCAAGAGCTTGCGGGTCTTGCGGGTATCCTCAGCGGCGATGAGGCCCACTTCCCCCAGAATTCGCAGCGCGCGCAGAGACATGTCCTCCAAATTGCCGATTGGCGTTCCAACTATGTACAAGGTGCCCACTAGTCCCCTCCTTTAGACTCGGTAGTCCCCCTCCTGGGTGTTGCTGGCTCATTTGCTCCGGCAGGATTGCCAAATCCCGCCGCCAAGCCACTGGATCTGGCGCTTGTCCTGAGCCTATCGAAGAGATCCAGCGAGAGCAGAATAGCACAGGTAGCGGCTGGTAGGCCAGCAAAACTTAACAGACTGACTACCCTGGACTCAAAGGCTCGCAAACATCCTCCAGACATCTGTGGAGCTTTCCATCATTATACAGGATTGTGCGCTTTTAGTCCAGATATAACTACTACCTTTTCAGAGTGAAAATGATGTACCTTGTCATTCTGAGCCGGAACGAAGCGTAGCGGAGTGGAGGCGAAGAATCTCCACTTCCGCAGTAGAAACCGACTGGATCGCGAGTGGAGATTCTTCGCTCCCTGCGGTCGCTCAGACCTGTCCTGAGCTTGCCGAAGGAATGACATGCATCAAAATCACCTTGAAAAGGTACTACCCAGTCTCCCGATGAATTGCCAAGTCCAGCGGTTTAGCAGGCGAAATGCAGACCACTCCTGTGCACTGAGGCTTGGATCGGGCAGCCTGTCCTGAGCCTTGCCCTGAGTCTCGTCGAAGGGTTGTCGAAGGAATCCAGGCCGAGCAGGTCTGACTCCTGCCGCTCGCAGGGGAGGTTTTGCAATTAGCCAAAAGTGTGATACAATTGGCGCAGATCACCGAAACCTGGCCTCTGACCCAGAACACGGACCAGGGTCCACCTGGGGCCTGGAAGAAAGAAATCATTGTTCGTGAAATCAAGAAGGGAGGGGAGCTATGTCGTGAACCAGGAGCGGATAACCGCAGGCCAACCTAAAGGCATAAATCAACTTCTATGAAAACATCGAAGAAGGAGAAACGAAAATGACGAGGAGAAGAATCACGACTCTGGGACTGGCCCTGTTGACCGTCATGGCCGTGGCCGTCCTGTTGTGGGCTGCGGGCAGCGCAGTCGCCTCCCCACCCCTGGGTCCCGCTGCCCAGAACGGCGCGCCGATGCTGCTGAACTACCAGGGGCGCTTGACTGACCCCGACACCGGCGAGCCGGTGCCAGACGGCACCTACGACATCACCTTCAACATTTTCCCTGGGGCTATTTCCGGAGGCATCCTCTGGTCTGAGACACAGGCTGTGGAGGTGCGGGGCGGGCTGTTCAACGTGCTGTTGGGGACCGTCACCCCCTTGAGCGCGGCAGATTTCGATGGCACGGCCCGCTGGCTGGAGCTGGAGGTCGAGGGGGAAACGCTGAGTCCTCGGATCCGCATGGTGAGTGCGCCCTACGCAATCCAGGCGGAATGGGCCGAGAACGCTGCCCGCGCCTCTTGGGCAGGTCTGACGGGCATGCCGGCCGGTTTCGCCGATGGGGTGGA
>CAZQDO010000266.1:0-6391 GCA_964592085.1 uncultured Anaerolineae bacterium
CCGACATAGGTGAGGAGACCATTCGTGCGGACCGCCTGGGGCACTCGTGGATCGTTCGCCAGATTGGGTATCATCAGCGGTTTGCCATGATCGAACACCCAGCCCACCAGGCCACTGCCAGGCGTTACAGAATCAATCCGTGCAATAATGTCGGGCGGAATGCCTTGTTGGGCGGCCAGATGCAGCGTTTTCTTCGCTTCATCAAACAGGTGGATGACGCCTTTGTCGCCCTCCATGGTCGCCAGGACACGGTCCAGGGATCGCTCCAGAATGGTGTCCAGGTCGAGCGATGCGCTGGCCACCGACGCCACATTGTAGAGAGCCGATATTTCATTGTAAGCCTTTTGAAGCGCCTCCTCCGCCCGCTTGCGATCCGTGATATCGTAGCCAAAGGTGACGGCACCGTAGACAGCACCCTTTTCGTCTACCAGACTGCGGGTGTTCCACAACATGGTTTTGGTTTCACCGTTCTTGCATCGCATCCTGGTCTCGAAATACGCCAGCGCTTCCTCTTTTTCTACCAGGGTGGCCGATTTTGCGATGATGGCCTGGCGATACACCTCGTCCGGGTAAGACCATTCCCATATCTTGCTATGTCCCACGACCTCTCCGCGTGAGTAGCCGCTGATCTCTTCTGCGACTTTGTTCCACACCACGATGTTGAGTTGCGTGTCGTATACATTCAGCCAGACATTGACATTCTCGACAATGCTGTCTGAGAACTGACCCAACGTGTGCATTGATCCGCTTGCCTGCTTGTGCTCGGCGGCTTTTCGTTGGGATGGTTCATTAACCGTTGTCAGTTTGGCGGTGCGCTGATCCACCGCTGATTGTGTCTCAGATTCGATATTCACTCCCCATCCCCAGTACCGCTCCTCCGTATGCCACTACCCACACCAATTCCACGCCCACTGACCGGCCAGTCCTTCGTCTCGTATGCCCTCCTATCGCGTCTCCCGGACCGGGAAGTAAACCGTATACCGTTCGTCGCGGATGTCGTACAGTGGGGCGAACCGGAACCCCCGCTCCTGGTTGCGGGTCCGATAGCCAGGCCTCCACATACTCCACTCTCGTTCATTATCCGGTGTGAGCATCGTTTCTGGATGGTCCTTGTCCCCGTACAGCATCCTCTCCTCGTCGCACAGGCCGCCCAGGACCACTGGCCCGTCCATGAAAGCGACCGTGTCAGGCTCATCTGGGAGCGGACAGGGCGAGAGCGCCTTGGGCAGCTCCACCCGCACCGTGTCGTCCTGCCACGTTCGTCGAATCGCGTGGAAGCTGGATGGACCAGTGGTTATTGCCTCTGGTTCCCCGTTGATGAGGATGCGAGCCTCTCCAGACAGCCACCACGGCAACCGCAGTTTCAAGGCAAACGCCACCGGCTGCTCGCAGCGAACCGAAAGCTCGATCACCCAGTGTTTCGGCCTGTGCACCGAGCCATCCGGGTCGCGCGGGCGACTGGTGGACGCCTCCTCATCGAAGACCTGCTTCACCGCCACCGGAACGCCATCCCACTCCCATTCGAGTTTCGTGGGGACGTACTGGCACACCGCCAGTCCTTCCTCGTCCTGGTAGTAGACGTAGGCATTGTGAAGCGTGTGGGCCTGCGTCAGCGAGCCGTGGCAGCACCAGAAGTCGTTCGTCGGTGTGCCCCAAACCTTGCGTGCGCCAGCCTGCAGGGGAAGGAAGTAGGCCACCATACCAGTCTCGGGGTTTTGTTGGGCCAGAATGCCGTTGTAGAGATTGCGCTCGATGTAGTCGGCGTAAGTCACGTCACCCGTCCAACGGAGGAGGTAATTGGCCAGGCGCATCATGTTGTAGACCACGCAGTGCTCCTGGTTCTTGTCGCCGAGGCGGGCGGCGAACTCGAAAGGCGGCGTCCAGATCTCACCGCTGGTCTGGCCGCCGGTGCAGAAGGCGCCGCGGTCGGTGACGGCACAGTGCCAGTAGGCCTCCACGATCTCGCGCCAGCGCTCCTCGCCCGTCACCTCGTAGGCGCGCGCCGCCCCGTGGGCCTCCGGGATGGTGGTGTTGGCGTGGCGGTTGGTCAGCGGGTCTTCCCCCGCCAGCAGCCGGTCGAAGAGACGCGGGCGGTCATACCGGTGTATGAGTTCCAGGTGTTCCTGCTCTCCCGTGACGCCGTACAGGTCGGCCCAGGCCTCCAGCATCCCACCGGTCTCGACGTCGAGGATCTCGTCCAGCTCTTCCCGCGAGAACTGAGAGGTCCAGCGGTAGAACCATTTTGCCCACCGGACCATCATATCCAGTGCCTGCTCATTTTCAGCATAGGCAGCCATATCGTAGAGGCCCATCAACGTCTTGTGCAGCGTGTAGTGGGGGGCCCACACCCTCTTCCCTCGGGCGACCCAGTCCAGATACTTTTCAGGGATAGATCCAACCCACTCACCGCCGTTTTCCTCCTGGCAGCGCGCCAATTCGGAAACGATTCGGTCTGCCTTGCCCTTGACCTCGACGTCTCCCGTGCTGGCGTAGATGCGGGCCGCTGCGGAGAGCCAATGTCCGAGGAAGTGCCCTCGTAGTTGGCAGGTCGGCGACTCCCAGCCCCAGTGGCAGTCCCCCGGATGGAGGCGGGGCCCCCACAGCCCAGCCTCCATGTAGTGGTTCTGGAGCAGGTTGCCATTGCGCAAGCTCATCAGGTAACGGCGGTTCAAGTCGAAACGGTATTGAAACATACTGGGCAGTAACTTGACCTGTCCAGGTGAAATAGCTTTGAAAGTCTCTGTTGTGCTCATTTAGGTAAATTCTCCTCATTTCAATTGCATGGAATCCACACCCTCATCGTGCCCGGACCACGATTCGCCCAGGCATAATAGGGCACGGCGGTCAGTGTCACCTCACGCTGCGGCAGGTCCTCCGTGGACGCTGGCCGATAGAGCGCGTCTCGCCACGCGCCGACGTCAACCACGGCACCTTGCGCTTCGATGGCCACCACCCCGCCGAGCAAGTCCTCACGCCGGGTAACCTGCAGCGACGACTCAGGGACAACGCGCACATCCAGCAGGTTCAGGTCGGGCTCCTGGTCAACCTGCTCAAGGCAGTAGACCAGTGGACCGCGCTCAATCGCCAGGCTGCCCCGGGTGGCGTCAACGCGCGGATTGGGTGCAGTGAGTCTGGGTTCCATAGGCAGGTCCAACTCGACCACATCCCCAACCTGCCAGGCGCGCTCGACGGTGACATAGGTCCCGCCGGGCGCTGCTTGCTCAACAGCCTGACCATTGACCTGCAGGCTTGCACCCTCGCACCAGCCCGGCACGCGCAGCGCCAACTGCCAGGTGGCCCCGTCGGTCTCCTCGACGGTTGCCTTCACTCTCCCATCCCAGGGATAGTCCGTCTCTACGCGCAGCGCCTTCAGCTCGGTCTCTATCCTGGCCGAGGCATATTGGTGGACCTGGAGGCCCGTTTCGTCCGCAGTGGCCATGTAATGACCGACCACCGCGATCTGGCGCATCACGTTGGGTGGACAGCAGGCACAGCCGTACCACTCCGGACGCTCGATCCCGCCTCGGCTCTGCAGGGGATTGACGTAGAAATATCGCCGACCATCCAGCGACACGCCACTCAAGAACCCATTGTAGAGCGAGCGCTCGAGCACGTCTGCATAGCGCGCTTCGCCCGTGGCCAACAGCATCCGCCAGTTCCACATCATGCTGGCGATGGCGGCGCAGGTCTCGCAGTAGCAGCGGTCACTGGGGATCTCGTAGGCTTCGCCGAAGGCCTCGCCGACGAATCGAGCGCCGAAACCGCCGGTGAGGTGCATCTTGTGCACCGTCATATCGTACCACAGCCGCGTCAACACGTCAAATAACGCTTGCTCGCCGGTCTCCAGGTAGACGTCTGTTACGCCGGCGGTCAGGTACAGTTGGCGCACGGCGTGGCCTTCGACGACCGTGGCCTGGCGAACCGGGACGCGGTCCTGGTGATACGCCGGCCCCAGGCGACCGTACCCGCCTATCCTCCCCCTGCCTCGCTGATTGATGAAGAAGGAAGCCAGGTCAAGGTAGCGGCGCTGGCCAGTCTCTCGATACAATTCCACCAGCGCCAGCTCGATCTCAGGATGCCCGGGCGCCCCATCGCGCTTGTCGGGGCCGAATATGGAATCCATGTGATCGGCGAAGCGGCAGGCCACCCCGAGCAGCCGCTCGTCGCCCGTGGCCCGGTGCATGGCCACAGCCGCCTCGAAGAGGTGCCCGGCGCAATACAGCTCATGGTCGTGATCCAGATCCGTCCATCGCCTTTCCGGATGCACCACCTGGAAATAGGAATTGAGGTAGCCATCGGCCTGTTGCGCGGCGACGAGCAGGTCAATCGTCTCGTTCGCCATACGCTCCACCTCTGGATCGCGGACGTTGGCCAGGTCGTAAGCCAGGGCCTCGAGCCACTTGTAGACATCGGAATCCATGAACACCGGCCCCTGGTGCTCCCCCTCGCCAAAGCCTGCCGCGAGCCGCAGGTTGTTGAAGTTGCCCGCCCGCTCCAGTTGCTCGTAGCCGTGCCGCAGACTGACCTGACGATTGATCTCCTGTTTGCGAGACCAGAATCCTTCCGTGAGCGAAATGCTCCCCAAGGGCAGTGCATGCCACCGTGCGTGTGAACTCACTGTAGTTGAGACGTGCATTATGACCCCCTTAAACTGAAAGAGAGATTTTCCTGTTCTGCTATCCAGCGCTTGACGTTTGCTTCGAGCACATCAAGGGGAATGCCGCCGTTCTCCAGTATCGTACTATGGAATTCCCGAACGTCAAACCGTGGGCCGAGCGCTTTCTCGGCGAGCGCCCTCAGCTCGCGTATCTTTATCTCTCCAATTTTGTACGCGATGGCCTGCCCGGGCCACGCGATGTAACGGTCAACCTCGTTGGTGATGTTGAGCAAGGAAAGCGCTGTGTTCTCCGCCATGAAGTCTATGGCCTGCTGCCGAGTCCAGCCCAGGTAGTGCATGGCGGTATCCACCACCAAGCGAGTAGCACGCCACATCTCGAAGGTCAGCCGACCAAAGTCGCAGTATGGGTTCTGGTAAAAGCCCACTTCCAGTCCCAGACGCTCCGCGTACAAGGCCCAGCCCTCGATGAAGGCCGTAACGCCTCCGAACCGACGGAAGGCGGGTAGGTCGAGCTCCATTTGCAGCGCGAGCTGCAGGTGGTGTCCCGGCACGGCCTCGTGGAGAGAAAGGGCCTCGTACTCGTACAGAGGGCGGCTTTTCAGATCGTAAGTGTTCACGTAGTAGAAGCCAGCTTTCGTGCCGTCGCCAGCGGGCGGGAAGTAGTAGGCGCTGGTCGTCTTGGGTGCGATGTGGTCGGGAATCTGCCGCAGCCCGTAGGGCGTGCGGGGCAGTTCTTTGAACAGCCTGGGAAGTTGCCCGTCCATTCTCTTCAAAATGAGGGCGGCTTCCTTCATCAGCGCCTCAGGCGTGTCCACGTAGAATCGCTGGTCGGTGCGCAAGAAGTGCACGAACTCACGGAAGCCCCCCTGGAAGCCAACTCGTCGGATGACGTCGTCCATCTCGTCCCGGATGCGTTGCACCTCTTCCAGGCCGATGTCGTGCACCTGCTGGGGGGTGAGGTCCAGGGTGGTGTTCTTTCTCACACGGTGCTCGTAGAAGGCCCGACCATCCGGCAGGGAGGAGGCAGCGATGTCTTCACGGCCAGCGGGGATATACTCGTCCAGCATGAACTCCAGCAAGGCCCGATACCCTGGCACCACCGAATTCACAATCGCCGCGCGTCCCGCTTGCACGATGTCACGCTGATCTGTCTCGGTGATGCTATCAGGGAGTTGTTCCAGGGGCTTAAAGAGCACGCTCTCAGTCGGGTCCTGGACGATGTGAGCCTGGATAGCGTCTTCGATCCCCTCTAACACCACCCGTGGAGGGACATAGCCCTTGCGCATACCGGCGTGCATCAACTCGACGTGGGCCTGTGCAAAGGCTTGGAAGGCATCCAGGCGCGCCACGTAGTTCTGGCAGTCCTTTACCGTATCAAGAGGGGCGATATTGGGCAGGTCGGGAAAAGACCTGTGCAAGCCGGAGGCTTTGGTCACCGGCATCAGGTAAGCGCCAAATTCATATTCCGCGATCCGCTCCCTCATCTCGCGCTCAAACAGATCGTAATTCAACTGAGCTTCGGGCGTGAGCGCGCTGCGATCAATCTCCTGTAACCGATCCAGGAAACCGCGTGCCTGCGTCAGTCGCCTCTGGGAATCCCCCTCCGAAACAGCCGGCAACCTGTCGTTGAAACGATGATCGCCACACCGCGTGGCGAACAGGGGGGCTTCTTGCATCCGAACCTCCCATTCGTCGGCAAGCAACTGTTGGAGCTGAGACGAAGCTGGATGAGAATCTGAGTCACGGTTTGTCATTGTGTTCCTCCTGCCCTCA
>CAZQDO010000266.1:6491-8126 GCA_964592085.1 uncultured Anaerolineae bacterium
CTGGGGCCATCCTCTGTGATGTACATGCAGTCTTCCAGCCGCACGCCGAACTCGCCGTAGATGACAATCATCGGCTCGTTGGTGAAACACATGCCCGGCGCCAGCGGTACTTTGTTACCGCGAACCAAATGATACCACTCGTGGATGTCCAGGCCAATGCCATGGCCCGTCCGATGAGGCAGACCCGGCACCTTGTAGTCTGGACCAAAACCCACACCGGTGATCACTTTGCGCGCCGCAGCGTCCACCGCTTCGCACGGAACACCCACTTGCGCTGCAGCAAAGGCCGCCGCCTGTGCCTCTTTCTCCAGATTCCAAACGTCGCGCTGTCGCCGGGTCGGCTTTCCAAAGGCGATGGTGCGGCTGATGTCGGAGTGATACCCCTCCACCGTACACCAGCCATCCATCAGCACCACGTCCCCTTCCTTGAGATAGGCAGGCTCCTTGCTCCCATGGGGAAAGGCAGTCCATTCTCCGAACTGAGAACTAATGCTGCCCTCCACACCCAACGCTTTGTACACTGCTGCACTGTTGGTAGTAAATTCCTCCTGCGACATTCCCTCCCTCAGCAGGGACAGGCACACCTGGTACGTCTCGACGGTGATATCCATGGCCCGTTGCATCAGCGCAATCTCCGCGGCAGACTTGATGGCTCGACAGGGAATCGTCACCGGGTCGGCGCTGACGAACTTCAGGTGCGGCGCTTCCTTTCGGATCCCATTGAAAAGGAAGAAGCGCACACTCTCCTCCATCCCTATCCTCCCGCTGGTGATACCCCGGTCTCGGAATATCCCCGCCACCAGCTCATAAGGGCTTTCGTCCTCCTCCCAGGCACGCACATCGTCGCCGAAGATGATCATCTCTCGCAGCCTCGCCTCTTCGAAGGCAGGACACACGTAAGCGATCTCGCCCTGGGCCGGGATGACAGCGGCCGTCATCCGCTCACTGCGCTCCCATCTGATGCCCGTGAAGTAGAACAGGCCTGAACCAGCCTCCAGGTACATGGCGCTGATGCCGTTTTCAGCCATCAGCGCGCGGGCCTTCTCGATGCGGCCCTGCCGCTCTTCGACGGTGATGGGCGATATACCTTCCGTCATCGGCTTCAGGCCAGCCAGCTTCTCTTCCAGCATTTATTTGTCCTCCTATCTGACCATAACTGGCGACCGAGGTCGCGCCTACGGATACATGCCCTCAGCTTCTTGCTGGGCACTGATCATTGCCTCTTCGGGTGTAGAACGCCCACTGACGATCTTGTCGAGCGCTCTCCAGAATATCCCCCAGACTCCTCCAAACTCGGCCAGCCTGGGGGAAGGCACCATCGCGCTTTCCACCGAAGCCTGGGCGACGGCGGCGACGTCGCTGCCCACTTGCTGCTCGTATGTGGCGGACTCGGCCAGCGATTTGCGCGCTGGCATCAAGCGATGAGATGTCTGCTCGCTGAGGAAGGAAATCCATTGCCAGCACGCATCGGGATGCTGAGCCTGCGACGAGACAAAGTATCCCTCAGCAAGCGTCAGGGTGGCCGACTGTGCATCACGGGGCAAAGGCGCCATGCCCATAGGCATTTTCCACTCTGCTGGCCACGTATCGCCCCCCTTTCCTCCCCCTCGCTCTGAGAGCCACCCGGTCCATAAG
>CAZQDO010000267.1:0-8108 GCA_964592085.1 uncultured Anaerolineae bacterium
TTCCATGCCACCCTCGTCCTGGGCCAGGGGGGCGATGGTACAGACCATCAACGATACAGGTGGACGCTCACGCATGGTCGTTTCATCTCCGGCAATGACCCGGGCCATCTCGACCGCATAACGGGCCATTCGCTCGTCCATAACCGTCTCCGTCTGCACGTGCTTGACGGTATTGTTGAGCGAGGCATCCAGCTCGTGCAAGGGTGCTGTAGCAGGATAATCTTGGGCGCTGACAATCGGCCAGTAAAACCCAACCGATGACAAATAGTCCGATACGCGGGCCATCTTGACTACATCCTCCTTGACCGAAGAGCGCCGCTTCCGGGTCGCGAAGTCAATCGTCTCTGTCCCACAGCCGTCGGTGGCGCAGTACATGGCCGTCCCGTCCAGCCTCAAATCGTGGCCTTCCGAGCGGGCGCCCATCGTGTAGAAGCGCGGCGCGTGGGACATGGCCCCCAACACCACGTCGGGTGGCAACCTGACGACATGGCTTTCAGAATCCACTTGTGCTCCGTGCTCGGCATAGATGGCCAGCGCCTTCTCCGAAGGACAGTGGACACCGACCTCCTCCAGAATCTCCAAAGTGGCTGCCTTAAGTTGCTCCAACTGTTCATCGCTCAAGATGCGCAGATGGTAGCCAGGGACAATAGGCTGTAGTTGAGGTGTTTCACTGGACATTGACTCATCTCCTTGAATTTGAGGCAGGGCACGAAGACATATCAGTTAACTATCCAGATAAAGCCGCGTTAAGCCGCGATAACTATCAACCCTCCGGTCGCGGAAGGGGAACGACCAACCATCTCTTACTTCTTCAATACGGGACAGATCTACAGGACACAGCACGATCTCTTCACGATTCTGGGAGGCTTTTCGCAGCAGCCTGCCATAAGGGCCGGCTACGAAACTTTGCCCCCAGAAATCTATCCCCTCTTTACCCTCAGGGTTTTCTTCATAACCCACACGGTTGACGGCTGCCACAAAGCAAGCATTGGCGATCGCGTGGCCTCTCTGGACAATCTGCCAGGCATCGTGGTGTGCAGTTCTAGCCTCGTCTTCCTCGGCTGACGTGTGCCCGATAGCGGTTGGAATGAGGATTATCTCAGCGCCTTTCATGGCTGTCAGTCTTGCCGCTTCAGGAAACCATTGATCCCAACAGATGAGAACACCGATATCGGCATATCTGGTCCTGAAAACCTGATACCCCAGGTCTCCGGGTGTGAAATAAAACTTCTCGTAATAGAGCGGGTCATCGGGGATATGCATCTTCCGATATTTGCCCAAGAGAGAGCCATCGGCATCTATGACAACGGCGGTGTTGTGATAGAGTCCCTTTGCCCGTTTTTCGAACAGGCTGGCGACAAGAACAATCTCTAAGTCTTTCGCCAGTTCACGAAGTTCCTGGAGTGTCGAGTTGTCTTCGCCAATCTTCTCCGCCAGTCGGAACATTTGGCTGTCTTCGACCTGGGGGAAATAAAGGGATTTGAAAAGCTCCTGAGTACATACGATCTGGGCACCTTGGCTGGCAGCCGTCTTGATATATTCAAGCGCTTTGTTGTAATTCTCCTTTATATCCTCGCCACACGACATCTGGATCAAACCGAGATCAACGGTTCTGTTCATAGTAGCTCCCGAAAACAAACCCTACACTTCCTCCTATCCAATCCGCTCCGCCTCCCGCTCGGCTGACGCCAGGATGCGATCCAGTTCAGCCAACACCTCGTCAAGCAATGGCTTGGGGCAGTGCGTCTGGTTCAGCCGTTTGAACTCCTCCATGGCAACCTGGCGCGGATCGCGAGGGCTACCGTCAGGGTTCTTCTGGCGGAACAACGGGGACAGCCGGAAGTCACGGATGTGCTTTCGAGTGTGCTTTTGCGCCAAAAAGTGACCGCGTGGCCCTACCTTGGCGATCACATCCAGCGCCATGTCCGCCTCGTCGACCTCGAACCCGTGCAGCAGATCATAGGCGTTCTGGCAGATCTCGTGGTCGAGGATCACTTGCTCAGGGTAGAGAATCATAGATCCCCCAACCAGCCCCAGGTAGCCACAAATTTCGCCGCCGCTGAGTGGGATAAGGGCTGATCCCAGCCCGGCTTCGCTTCCCGACTGCCAACCGATGTCCGGGGCGTCGCTGCTCACACTGCCTCCACCCAGACTGGGTACGTTCCAGGCGTGGCCGAGTTGAACCGCCATCCAGGACAGGGGCACGGGGACCTCACCGATGTAGCCACCCGTGCGCGGGTCCATAAGCGAGGTGACGATTGAGTGAAACACGGGCGCGCCGGGGTAGGCCAGTTGCATCAAGACCATAGCACTCACTACCTCGGCATCACCGACCACTAACGCCCCCAAGGGGGTGGCTGGCGCCGTGGAACCCATGGTCGGCATAGCCATGAAGCTGGTGGGGATGCCTGCCTCGGCGTACACCAGCGCCGTCTCGATACCAGGACCATCCTGCGCCAGCGGGGCGATGGTGCAAATGTTGGCACAAATAGGAGGCCGGCGTCGGCATTCCTCCTCTCCACCTGCCACAACCGTCGCCATCTCAACGACGTAGGGTGCCAATGAGGGGAACACGGTCATGCCCCCGCGCACGTGCTTGAGAGTGTTCGTCAACCCGGCGTGACATTGATGCAGCGGCGCGGTAGGTCCATAGTCCTGCGCGCTGACGGGTGGCCAGTAGAAGCTGACCAGGGGCAAGGCGTCGCACACCCGCGCCATCCTTGCCACGTCCTCCTTGCACGAGGGACGCATCTCCCTCGTTTCCAGGTCGATGACGTGCACGCCGGTCCCGTCGGTGGACAGGTAAGAGCAACTCCCATCCAGAAGCAGGTCGAAGCGTTCCTCCCGCCCACCCAGGACGAAGGAGCGCGGCGCCGTGGACATGGCCTTCTCCACTAAATCCGGCGGGATGCGGACGATCTCCCTCTCCCAGTCTACCTGGGCGCCGTGCTCGGCAAAAACCTCCAGCGCCCTGCGAGATGGGAAATGAACGCCGACCTCATCCAACAGACGCAGCGTGCCTCCCTTCAGGCTCTCCAGCTCCGCTGGTGCCAGCAGATCGCTCTTGAAGGGTGACGTGAAGGGGATGATGTCGGGAGTCTCAGAATACAATATCGACCTCCTTGACCTAAGACAACGCCTTGTTTGCTTCGACCACGATAGCCTCTATCTTGTCCTCTGCTCCTGAGGGCAACGGAGGCGGTTGATGATTGTACAAAATGTCTAATGCTTCCTCGTGGGCTACTTCCAACATCGACTTATCCGCCGGAGGCCACACCGGCACATACTCTCGACGGGTGAAAGACCGGGTCTCGCGCTGCTTCAAATAGTGCCCACCGATACCGACGCGCTCGATCAATCCGGCTTGAAGGTGCTCTTCGTCCACAGGGACCGGTCGGGCTATTATCTCGATCTGGCGGGCCAGGTGATTATCCAGAACCATCTTTTCCAGCGATAGAATCTGGGCAGACCCCAGCAACCCCACACTATATATCTCATCCGCGCCAGCCATGTAGGCCAGCAGACCGGCCGTGGTCGCCTCATAGCCGTATTGGGCGTCGAGTTCATAGGATGCGGAGGACAAGCCCCCCAGATTCACCGGCAGATTATAGAAGCGAGCCAGGTCACACAGCCCCAGCCTCAATCCATGCCCATCGGCGCTGCCTCCATAACGCCCAGTCTGCATATCGAGCTGTGAGGCCCCGGTGCCGTAAATGATGGGTGTTCCGGGGTTGACTGCCTGGAACAGGCTCAATCCACTGAGGAACTCGACATTGTGAAGCAGAATCGTGCCAGCCAGGGTAACGGGTGAGGTGCCGCCCGCCAGCGGCATGGGATAGACCATAATCGGCACACCCAGCCTGGCCAGCTCCACACAAGCCTCAGTCATGGGGCCGTCGTGCATCAGCGGTGAGATGGTGCAGTCTACTACGGAGAAAATCGGCCGGAACCTTTCATTTCCGTCTGTGCTACCGGAGGGAGGTGTGACGGCTCTGGCCATCTCGACGATAAAGGGCACCTGTCCGGCGTGGAGCACCCCCGTTCGCACGTGCTTGCTGGTCTGGGAAAAGGCCAGTGCAAAGTGACGGATGGTACGCAAATGAGATGATACGTCGTTGGCGGCGACCATCACGTTGACGATTTCGACCATATCCAAAGCATCCGCGAATAGGAGGCCGCGCCTGAGATCCTCCGCAGTGGATGCGTGGCGTTCGCCGGTTTCCAGGTCAATCGCCTGGGTGCCCTGGCTATCGGTGGTATGGTGGGGGCGGCGTCCGTCCAGCATTACGTCGCGGGCCGGGTCACGCGCACACAGCCTGACCATGCGTGGCGCCTGTCCAAGCGCCCACTCGACCGCTTCGCGGGGTAGGCTGGCCCATGTGCGATCATAGTCTACCTGGCACCCCAGTGGCTCCAAGACCTCCAATACGTGCGGAGTGTTGTAAACGACGCCGACTCGCTCCAGCAGATCGAGGCTGTGCTGGTGGATGCGTTCCATATCCTGGCGTGCCAGGACGGGCATGGTTGAGAGGGACATAGTGACCTCTTGGGGTGAAGATTAAGGCTAAGGCTACCCCAGTTCCTTATCTGCGGCCGCCAGGATTCGGGCCAGCTCGGCCTTTTGGGCTTCTTCCATCGGTTCCGGCTGATAGTTGTTCAGGATCCAGGCCACTTTCTCGCGGGCCACCTCCAGGGGATCACGATAAGCCCCATTCTGATCCATCTGTTGGGTGATGGCAGGTTTCATCGCCGTCCGCATGTGCTTACGCGTGTGCTTTTGAGCCAGGAAATGCCCACCAGGCCCCACGGCACGTATCACATCGATTGCCAACGTCTCCGGGCTGATCTCCATGCGCCTCATCGCGTAGCGCGCACGGTGATATAGGTCGTCATCCAAAATGATGGCCTCAGGGTAAAGCAGGGTAAAGCTTCTATTTAGTCCAATTCCCGTTACCCACTCTGCACCAGCCATGCCGATCAGCAGAGGATCGAGGGCAACATCGGCGGCGGCCTGCCAGGTGCCAGGTTCCAGGCTTTCTGTTCCAAACGCACCACCAAAGGAAGGCATCCCCCAGTGATGGGCCATCTCCACCGGCGCAAAACGACAACGGACATCGAGCGGATATGCCACGTAGTTGCCAGACCGAGGGTCGGCCCAACCCTGCATAAGCGAGTGGAAGACGGGCGCACCGGGGCTGACAAGTTGCATCAGCACGGCGGCACTTATGATCTCAGCATCGCCCATAGCAAAGGTACCTGCCAGCGTGGCTGGCGCCGTGGTGCCCAGGGTAGGCATGGCCAGAAAGCCGACCGGCACCCCCGCCTCAGCCAGCACCATAGCACCTTCAATACCCTCCTTATCCTGAACCAGCGGGGCGATGGTGCAAATCACCACGGAAAAGACGGGACGACGGCGCAACTCTTCCTTGCTTCCGGCCATCACCGCCCCCATCTCCACTGCAAAACGGGCCGGTTCCGCGCCCATCAGCGTCTCGCTTTGCACGTGCTTGCCGGTGTTGTTCCAGGAAGCATCCAGTTCGTGCAGTGGCGCGGTCTTGCCGTAGTCCTGGGCGCTGACCATCGGCCAATAGAAAGCGATGGATGAGAGATAGTCGGCGACGTGGGCCATCATCCCCACGTCGGCCTTGCACGATGGGCGTTGCTGACGGGTGTCCAGGTCAACCGTCTCCACCCCACAGCCGTCGGTTGTAAAGTAGGTGACCCCCTGCTCCAGATGAAAATCACATTCAGGGGAGCGACCACCTACTTGAAAGTAGCGGGGGACGGTCCCCAACGCCCTGCGCACCAGGTCCGGCGGGATCTTGACAACCTGGCTCACGTGATCTACCTGGGCGCCGTAGTCTGCGAAAACCGCCAGTGCCTTCTCCGATGAGAACTTGACGCCAACCTCTTCCAGGATGGTAAGGGTCGCCGCCTGTAGCCGGTCAAGCTCCTCGGTGCTCAAGTACTGAAAGGTGACTTCAGACCTGAGGGGTTGCACATCCGGTCGTTCAACTGACATACCAATAACCTCCTAGCTACACCTCTCCAACTTGTTTCAGAACCTTGAAGGGATCAAAGGCATCCCGTAACCCATCGCCGATGTAGTTGATGGAGATGATAGTCAAGAAGATCATCAGGCCGGGGAAGATAGCCAGCCAGGGATGCTTGGCCAGGTGTTCCTGGGCGTTGCTCAGCAGGTTGCCCCAACTCGGTGTGGGCGGCTGGATGCCAAAGCCCAAGAAAGACAGGCCTGCCTCCTCCATGATCGCATAACCCATCTCCAGAGTAGACGCGACGATGATGGGGCCGACAGTGTTGGGCAAGATGTGACGTCCCATGATGCGGAGATTCGACGCCCCCATACAGTTGGCAGCCGTGACGAAGTCCTTCTCTCGAAGCGTAAGATACGACGCTCGCACCAGTCGGGCGTTGGTCATCCACGACAGAGAACCAATGACCAAGGCGATAGTTAGCACGTTATTCCGCTCAAAAAAGGGCAAGTCGATCTCGCGCAGAATAGCACTAAGCAAGATCAAGACGAGAAGTGAGGGAAGGGATAACGCAGCGTCAGTGATACGCATGAGGACGTTGTCCACCCCGCCGCCGAAATAGCCAGCCACAGCCCCAATGGGCACACCTACCACCAAAGTGATGATCACCACCAAGAAACCAACCGCCAAGGAGACGCGTCCGCCATAGAGACAGCGGGTGAGCAAGTCACGTCCGAGTTGATCGGTACCGAAGGGATGCCCCAGGGAAGGAGGCTGCAACCGGTCAGGTATGTCGGTAACTACAGGGTCATAGGGGGAGAGGGGAGCCAGAATGACGGACAGTATGATGATGCCCAACATAATCGAGCCGGCGATGGCGCCAGGATGGCGGCGGAATCGGCGCCAGACCATAGTCGACATACTCTCGTGGGCTCGGAGCGAGGCTTCCCACTGAACAGCTTCACCAATCTCTAACGTGTCATAAGTCTGGCTCATAGGGAACCTCGCCTAATCATAACGGACTCTGGGATCCAGATAAGCGTAGGCAATGTCGGCCATCAGGCTGGCCAGGATGGTAAGTCCAGCCACAATAATCAGAATCGCCATCAGCAGTGGATAGTCCCGCTTGACGGCTGATTGATAATAGAGCCGTCCAATCCCGGGCCAGGAGAACAACAACTCAACGTAGAGCGAGCCGGCGAATATGTAGGGCAGATCCAGGGCAAAGATCGTGATCAGTGGAATGATAGCATTCTTGAGGGCGTGTCTACCCATAACCAGACGTTCAGCAAGCCCCTTGGATCGTGCTGTGCGGACGTAATCCATGTGGAGCACATCGAGCATACCGGAGCGCAAGAACCGGGAATACCACGCCACCCAGCCTACGGCCCCCATTGTGACCGGCAGGATCAGATGTTTTGCCCAGTCTAAGAGTGAAAAATCCGTATCCAATGAATGCATACCGCCAGAGGGCAAGAGTGGCTCGCCGGTGAACGGATTGTCCAGCCAGGCGTAGAAGACCATAATCAGGATCAAACCGAGCCAGAATTCAGGGATGGCCTGTCCCATAAATGAAAGCGTGGTCACACTGATGTCAAACAAGGAATACTGCTTGATGGCAGAAACAATGCCAACCGGAATGGCAATAATGGCAACTACGATGAGTGTGACACCCATCAAGTAGATGGTGTTCAGCAATCGATCTCCGATCTCTTCCAGCACCGGTTCGCGGGTCCGGAACGAAAAACCAAAATCGCCGCGCAGGATGCCACGGCGTTCACCGCGACTCTCAGCGATTCCATCCCCATCGGCGTCAATTTTCATCCAGTCGTTGCCGATCAACCAGATGACGTATTGAAGCGGCACCGGCTGATCCAGGCCGAACTGGCGCTTGAGCATTGCAGCCCGCTCCGGCTTGACGTGCCGGGACCGGCTGTAGCCAGCCAATGGCCCGCCGGGGGCGAGATTGACCAGGGCAAAAAGAACCATACTGATCAGGAGGAGCATTGGTATAGTCTGCAACAGACGTCGCGCTATATAGCGCCCCATATCACCCTCCTAGTGTCGGTAGGTTGGGGGTTGGTAGATTGGTAGGTTGGGAAACTGGTAGATTGG
>CAZQDO010000268.1:0-8108 GCA_964592085.1 uncultured Anaerolineae bacterium
GTCAACTCGAAAGTATACCACAGAAGCCGCCTCTTTGCTTATTTGAAAGGTATTGCGCCTAGCCTGACCCGCTAGACGTTGGCGATGGCGTCGTCGTCCAGCCGCACCCGCCGTCCCTCGCGCGTGGAGACGTAGCAGGCCAGCGTCATACGCAGCGAGAGACGTCCCTCTTCTGCGGTGGCGATGGGGGGTGCACTCCCGTGCAGGAACTCGGCGAGCGGCCCGGCGAGGCCGGCCAGGCGAGCCCCGTGGCTGGCGGGAGTGGAGATGTCGCTGCAGGTCCACTGCCCGCTCTCGACCGTGTACCATTTCAGGCCGCTGGCGTCTGTCGGCCGCGGCACGTTGCAGCTTGGTACATCGCCATAGTTCTGGATGATTGAGCCCCGTTCGGCCACTACCTCGGTAGTGTTCTCCGCCGCCGGGCAGGTAAAGGAGCAGCACACTTCGGCAAGCGGGCCGCCCGGGTAACGGAACACGGCGATCCCGTTGTCCATCGGCACCCGCGGGTCGTAGAGCGAGGCGACCTCGGCGGTGACCGTCTCGGGCACGCCCAGCAGCCAGTGGACAAAGTCGATGGCGTGAGCCGCGTCGTCAGCCCAGATGTCGCGGTTGAGCACCGGGTCAAAGTGCCACATGGTGGCGAACCCGGGCCAGAGGTGCGCGTTCAGGCCGTGACGCCGCCGGACCATAAAGACTTGGCCCAACTGCCCGCTCTGCATCAGCTCTTTGATCTGCACGTTCTGCGGGTCGACCCGCATCTGCCAGGCCATGGTAAAAGGCACCTTGTACCGTGCGACGGCGGCCACGATGCGGTCGGCCTCGGGGAGGGTGAGCGCCATGGGCTTTTGCAGCACGATCGCCTTGCCGGCGGCGGCCGATGCCTCTGCCAGATCGGCGTGCATCGACGTCTCTGCGGTGATGACCACGGCCTGGATGCTGCTGTCCGACAGCAGATCCTGGGGGTCTTCGTAGGGGCGGATGCAGTGATCCTGGACGGCCTTGTGCAGCCGCTCGGGGTCGTGGTCCCAACCGGCGACCACGGACACATCGTGCTCCGGGTGCTGCCGCCACTGGGTGCAGTAGGCGTTGACGTGCCCGTGCGCAAAGCCGAGAATTCCTACCTGTACGCTCATTGCCTGATCCTCCTTTGCAGGCTGTCTCTGCTCGAAACGTGCCGTGAACGTATCTTTCCCCCGATTCGGGGAAGCCGGCGCTGGCATCCCTATGCCAGCGCTACGGCGCATGGGACCCCCCTCGGTCCCCCCTCCAGGGGGGAGGAGCCTCTCTACGCACGCGTAGAGGATTCCGGTGACGTCCGTAGTGGCGGCATCCCTATGCCGCCACACGCATCCCTATGCCGCCACCCGTCCCCGACTCCGTGAGAAGCGACCGGCGAACGGCGTTTAGCCAGGTGGATGATACACCCAAACGCGCAGGGCGGCAACTGGGAGCGGCGTCTGGGTTTGACAAACGGGATCGCGCACAGTATAATCGCCAAAGGTCGACTATAGCGCTCAAATCGATCCGCCAAGTCAGGAAGCTTCGGTACGGATCAATCTGCTGTGGCGTGAAGCGGTCGCGATTGCCACTTGCCATACCTATATTGTACGACTTTTGTCTGACTTGTGCATGACACGGTTGTTTGTGTATTATAGGGCTTTTCGGGCTCTTATTGCAGAATCGGAATGCCTTGTCCCTGGTGATGATTGAATGGCTGATCCTTTGTTGATGACCAAAGTCAGCTTGCCGATACTGCGGCATGCTCTTGTTCCCAGGAGAAGGATTCTCAGACGACTGACTGAGGGCGTTCAGGATGGACACTTGCTCGCCCTGGTATCCGCCCCGGCGGGGTATGGAAAGACGACCACGATCCGCATGTGGGTCGAGGAAGTAGGTCATCCTGTTGCCTGGGTCGCACTGGAAGAATCCGATAATGATCTCAAGCAGTTTCTCACATACGTCCTGACCGCCTTGCAGCAAGGGGAGGATGATCTCGGTCAGGCGGCCCTGGAAGAAGTTGAAAATGCCCGAAAGATCAATCTTCGGCGCATCCTTGGGTTGTTGATCCAGAATCTTTGTGCCTTGGATCAGCCGATCGTCCTGGTACTGGAAGACTATCACCTGATTGAAAACGAGAAGATAGACCAGTTCATCGAGTTGATGCTCAACCAGACCGTTGCCAACCTGCAGTTGGTCATTACAGCCCGGGAGGATCCCAACCTGCCATTGACGCGCCTGAGGGCCAGGAACCAGCTCACGGAGATCAGGGCAATTGACCTGAGTTTTTCGCTCGAAGAAGCCAGTGAGTTCATCTCGAAGGTGATGGGAGTCAAGCTGTCACAACCGGAAATGGAGATCCTTGAAAACCGCACAGAAGGCTGGGTTGCCGGTCTTCAACTGGCAGCCCTGTCGCTAAAGGAAAACGAGGATCCAACAAAGTTCCTGGAGGCATTTCGGGGCACGCACCGTCACATTCTCAGTTACCTCATCGAAGAAGTACTTGACAGCCAGCCGGAAGGCGTACGAGAGTTCCTGCACCGCACATCCATCCTGGATCAGTTGTCCCCGTCTCTGTGCGAAGCCGTAACCGGCCAGGAAGCCAGCAGGAAATATCTACATTATCTGGAAAACAGTAACCTGTTCCTGGTTGCCCTTGATGAAGAGCGAACCTGGTATCGATACCATGCCTTGTTTGGTGAACTGCTGAGACATCAACTGCTGCAAGCCGAACCGGAAGATATTGATGACTTGCACGAACGCGCTGCAGGCTGGTATCAGAAGAACGGTTTCATTCAGAAAGCGGTTGAGCATGCCTTTCAAATCTCAAACGGCAGTAGGGTGTCCAGCCTGATCGAGAAGTATGCCCTTCCCATGCTCTACCGGGGCGAAGTCTCAACAGTTGTGGGGTGGTTCGACAGATTGCCAGAACCGCTCATCCAATCCTCTCCCATGCTGTGTATCGGCAAGGCGTGGTCCCTGGCCTTGATGTTGCGTCAGACGCGCAACGAAGAGGTTGAACAGGCACTAAAGGCCGCTGACGACGCTTTGGTGCTGGCAAATGCGGATGAAGCCCTGCGAAATCTGATTGCCGGGCACAGCGCGAGTATTCAGGCATACCGCGTACGATCACCCGCTTTGGCTGGCAAAATGGCGGAGAAGGTGATCGAGACCTCCCAAAAAGCCCAACAACTCCTGCCGGAAGATGAAAAAGGCATTCGCAGCGTCAATGCTTTGAACATCGGTTATGGGTATGCAGCACTTGCCGATTTGCCGGCGGCCGAGAGGTCTTTCAGACAAGCATTTGAGGAGGGGGTGGCTGGTGGAAATTTCTATGCCGCCATCTATGGGCCGATTAGCCTGATCGTGATCGCCATGATGAAGGGACAGTTGAAAGATGCCTTGCAGTTGTGTGAGACAAATATCGATCGGTTCAACCGCTTATTAGCCGGGCAGAGCTTCCCGCCCATTGGGGCACTCTACATCCTGAAGGGCAGCATTCTTCTGGAAGAAAACCGCCTGGAGGAGGCGGAGCAGGCACTGACACTGGGCCTGAGTCTCGAACGCTGGACCGGGGAGTTTAGAGCCCACACGAAAGGCTATTCAGCCCTGGCGCGATTGCGCTCCATTCAGGGTGACTGGACGGGAATGTCCGAATGCATCAAGTCGCTCGAGGAGACCCGGCCGGAAGGCGTCATTTATGCGCAGGCTTTGAGTCATCGTCTGTCGACGCATGATGAGCTTGCAGACGAAATCAGTCTTGAGAAGGCGCATCTCTGGGTGACGCAGGCAGCAGTCAGGTTCGATAGCTTACCCGACACAACCGGTATTGACCCTGTGAGTGAGATCCATTTTCAGGCGTACCTGAGCGCGGCCCACATCCTGACCAGGTTGGCGGCACGAAATCCAGGGACCTATTCATTACTGGACGTTCACAATTACCTTGCCCGCCAGGAAAGATTTGCTGACGCTCACGAGCTTGTTGGCTGGCTGGTTGAGATTTGGATTATCAGAGCCTTGATGTATCAAGTGGAGGGGAGAGCAAGGGATGCGCACCACACGATACAGACTGCGCTGAGCGCGTCAGCGGAGCGGGGGTTCTTCCGAATCTTTTTGGATGAAGGCGATCTCATGCGACCGCTCTTGCAGTCTGTCGAACCTCACCTCACAGGCAGCAATCTGTCGATCTATGTAAAGCACTTGCTGGAGGCGATGCCGGGGGAGCCTGCCAAAGGCAAGACTACACTGGTGAATGAGCAGCGACTAAGTGACCGGGAACTCGAGGTATTGGGTCTTTTGGCGGCCGGACTGACCTATAAAGAGATTGGACAGCAACTCTTTCTCAGCTTGAACACGGTCCAATTTCACGTCAAGAACATCTACAGCAAACTGCTGGTCAACAAGCGGGTGCAGGCGATTGAAAAAGCCAGGGAGAACAAGCTGATCTGAGTTTGAGATCATAGCCACATATTCAGCCCAGAGAAACTACATATGCAAGCCCGGTGGAACCACATATTTGTGTGGTTCTTTTTTTTTGCTTGGGTGATAAAATGCAATCAAGTTCGCCCGAAAAGAAGGAGATACGAACCACGAAAACAAACTATCACAATTGGATAGAGTAAATCGATAAAGACAGTTGAACAAAAATCATAAAGCCAAAGGAGAGAATCATGAAGAGTAATACATCAATATCGCAAAAAATCGGATGGGTGGTATTCGCAATCGGCGGGATATACATGTTCGGCCTGGGCTGGTTGTATTCGTGGAGGATGGTGCCCATGGCCAATCAAGTTGGAAGCGAAGCCTTTTCCAGTTTGCTGGGCTTTATCTGGTCGCTATCTGTACCGCTGGGAGCGTTCGTCGTTGCGATCGGAGCTGCCCTGATCGCCAGGGTTCAGCGTCGAGTATTCTGGCTGCTGATCCTGTTGCTCGTGCTCTTTACGGCCTGGCAAATCATCGGCACGACTAGGCAGATGATCCCTGCGCTCTTTGGGATCGGTGGCGGCCTGATCACGTCGTTTTTCCTCGGATTGGCCTGGCACTGGGCAAGGACCCGCCCAATGTTGACAGGCGCAGCTAAGACAGGCTCGGACCTGCGCATGGTCGGATTCATCTTCTTCGTTGTGGCTGCCTGGGATTTGTGCGGCATATTTGGAATAGCCGACTTTGTCTTGAGACCCGAACTAGCGGACAAGTTTTCTGTGCCGATTAGCAGCACCATCAATTCTGCCTCGATCGTGAATATCCTGCTGGCTCTGGGGTGGGGTTTCATCTTCTTCGGTCAACTGCTATCTCACCGGGCCCAATCAGTACAAAAGGAGAAAATGGCATGAATTCAAATGATCTGCCGATCAACATTATCAAGAAACCCATGACGATGATGTTGACTCTAGTGATAGTGCTCTCGATTGTCGGATCAGCCATGGCCCAAGAAGACAGGGTCGCGCCGGCCACGGATGTACTCCCTGCGCCATCACAACAAGGCCCGACCGATCCGGCCGAACTCGAGGCCTTCCTGGATGAGCTCATGGCAAAGGATATGGAAGAGTACCACATCGCCGGGGCGGCTGTTTCCATCGTCAAAGACGGGGAGTTGTTCTTTGCCAAGGGCTACGGCTATGCCGACCTCGAGAACAGCGTCCCCGTTGACCCCCAAGAGACGGTCTTTCGGATTGGATCTGTCACCAAACTGTTCACGTGGACGGCGGTGATGCAGCTCGTCGAGCAGGGCAAGCTGGACCTGGACGCGGATGTCAACACTTATCTCGACTTTCGTATCCCGGATACCTATCCACAGCCGATCACCCTCAGGCACCTGTTGACCCATACGGCAGGTTTCGAAGACCTGTATGTCGATTTCGTTTCGCTGGAGAGTGAAGACCTGCTTCCCCCGGGCGCATTTCTGGCTTCCCATATCCCGGGGCGGGTTCGTCCGCCCGGTGAAGCTCCGGCCTATTCAAACTACGGCGCAGCCCTGGCGGGATACATCGTAGCACGCGTATCGGGACAGTCCTACGACCAGTACATCCAGGAACACATCCTCGACCCGTTGGGCATGGCTCGCTCCACGGCCATTGCGCCATTGCATCCGGACGTCGCCGCGCACGAATCCGTGGGGTACCTGTATGGAGATGGCGCCTTCAAGGTATTCCCAAAGTTCTACGGTCCATGGGATCTCGCGCCGATGGGTTTCATGGGGGCCAGCGCCACGGACATGGCACGTTTCATGATCGCGCACCTGCAGAACGGTCGTTACAGCGATGCAAGCGTCACCGAGGCGCGCATCCTGAAAGAATCTACGGCGCAGCAGATGCACACCACGCTGTACACTCCCGACCCGCGCCTCCTGGGCACCGACTACGGCTTCTTTGATTTCAGTGACAACGGCCAGCGGACGATCGGGCATAGCGGTACAGCGGAGCCCATGCATTCATTGCTGCTGCTCTTGCCAGACCAGAACCTGGGCATATTCGTGGTCTACAACAGTCTGGATGCTGGGGCGTTGATCGATCAGCATCTTGGGTTCCAGAGAGCGTTTTACGATCACTACTTTCCCGCGCCTGCGGTCGATCCCATACAACCTCCGGCGGATTTCGCAGGGCGGGCCGGTCGGTTCGTGGGCAGCTATCGAATGACCCGGAGCGCCTATACCACCCTCGAGAAGCTCATGGTGCTCATCGGCGGAGTCAATATAGAAATCAAGGATCCCGGCGACGGCACGTTGGCCATGGCTACGCCGTGGGGCGAGTGGCGGTTTGTCGAAGAGGAGCCGCTTTACTTCCGCAAGGTGGACGCTCCGTTCCATATCGTCTTTCGTGAGGATGATCGAGGGCATATCACCCGCTTGTATACCGACTACACACCCCAGTTTGGTTTCGAGAAGTTGGACTGGTACGAGACGCCCGGCTTTAATATGGCGTTGCTCGTGGGGTGCGTCCTGGTATTCCTGTCGACGATCCTCATCGCAGTGGCCCGCGCGATCCGGAACCGCCGCGTGAGCGGTGAACGGAAGCCCTCGCCTCGCGACGCCCGCCTTGCTGAGTGGATCATCCTGGGGATCTGCGTTCTGAACCTGCTGTTCGTGGTCGGTTCGTTCCTGTGGAACAATCCGAGACCGTCCTTCGGCGTCTCCCTAAACTTCCAAATCGTGCTGGGACTGGGCGTCTTGTCGGCCGTGCTGACGGTCGGAGCGCTGGTCTACACGGTACTGGCCTGGAAGGACAGCTACTGGGGAATCCCCACCCGCGCCTACTACTCGCTGGTGACGGTCGCGGCGGTGGCCTTCGTCTGGTTCCTGAACTACTGGAACCTGTTGGGTTGGCGGTTCTAGCTGACAAACGTTTCGAGGCTGGCGGGGAGATCATCCTCTCCTCGCCAGCCAATGACAAGAAAGCAGAAATCTCATGTCAACCCAGGGCATTGCCTCAGCGAACAGCCTGCAAGAGCTTACGGAGACCTACGAGAGAGGTCAATACACACTTTGGCAGATCCTTGGCGTTTGGTTGGCCGCCGGCGCTCCCATGTGGCTGCTGGGCTGGGTGGTTTACCCGGCTCTGTTCTCCCTGTACCATCTTCATCAACCCTGGGGCATCGTGGCAACCATTCCCGCGGACCTGATTTCTGCAAATTCTGGCAAACGCTTCCGCAGTAACTGGTTCCCCATCATCTTGCATTCCGGGCAGAGCGTGTTCTTGACGTTTTTGATCTTGGGACTTGTTCTCGGCCTGGCGTAACCTTCTGCCAAGGAAAAAACATGCCGCAAACCGTCAGTCTGAGTTCGCAATTTACATATGAGATCATGATCTATGGTCAGCCGGACGACTCCTGGCTGGGGTGGTTTGGCGAAGCGAAAGTTCATACCGAAGTAGGGAACGATGATATCCAGGTGACTACGTTCTCGGATGTCGTCATGGATCAGGCCGGGTTGGTGGGCCTGATCCGGCGATTGCACGGACTTGGGATAGTGCTGCGATCCATTCGGCAAGTCTAGATACGGCACTGCTCGAGAAGATAATGGACCAACTGTTGCTCATGTCCAGGGAAAGACGTAGGTCCATTCATGTAATCCTCCGGCTGGAAACCCCGCCGCTTGCGGCGGGGAGGAAAGCCGG
>CAZQDO010000269.1:0-2006 GCA_964592085.1 uncultured Anaerolineae bacterium
TGCCCACACCGAGGCCCATTTCCACGTCGCCCGGCGGCCTATCCCCCAGGTTTCAGCGGAGTTAGACACCGGTACGTGGATCGAGCAGCCGGTGCCCACCATCCCCCAGCGAGGTTGGGCTGACGTGAGCGACGGCCAGGTCGGGCTGATGGTCGCTAACCGGGGGCTGCCGGAGGTCGAGTTCATTCCCGGCGACGATGAGATCACCATCGCCCTGACGCTGCTGCGCTGCGTTGGCTGGCTGTCGCGGGACGACCTCCACTGCCGTCAGGGGCGCGCCGGTTCGTTGCTGCCCACGCCCGAGGCCCAGTGCCCCGGCCGCCACATCTTTCACTACGCTCTCATCCCCCACAGTGGCCAGTGGGAGAATGCCCGCGCCCAGGCCGAAGCCTTTCGCGCCCCACTTCGCGCCGTCGCCGCCGAAGTTCGTTCTGGCCCTCTGCCGCCGAGCGCCAGCCTGGTTCAGGCTGATCCGCCCTCCTTCGTGCTGACGGCCATCAAGCAGCCCGAAGACGACAGCGCGCCGGCCCTGATCGTGCGCGGCGTCAACCTGAGCGATGAGCCGGCCACCGTCCGCCTCCGCCCCTGGCGGGCATTTGAGCGGGCCACGCGCACCAACCTGAACGAAGCGCCGTTAGAATCCCTCTCCCTGGACGACGATGGCGCCGTGACCTTCCCTGCGCGACCGTGGGAGATCGTGACCATCAGGTGGGAAGGGATCGCATGAAGACAGGGGTAGCTGACCTTGCTGGATCGCACGACCTACGCCTGTCCGCGTGGGGCCCATACACCAAGCGCTACATCGGCGTATCGCACATCCCCGACGTGGCGGCGGGCTTGCGGTTCGACCTCAGTGTCTTCCCGGGCCTGTACCGAAGGTCGGTGGTGAGCATCCCCAACGTCACCTGGGAGTCGGGCTACCATCCCTGGGAAGCGGCGCCCGACCTGTCCTATTTCAGCCATCGCCACGAGGTGCTCTGGAAAGACCAACTGTATTGTGACATCGCCTTCTGCCGTCTGAGCGAAGAGGCAGTGTTGATGCGCTGTGCCTGCGTCAACAACACCGCCGAGAGGCTGGGCCTGGCCTTGCATTACATGGCCTCGCTGCACTTCCCGCCGCGGCGCCCCAACGACAACGAGCCGATCAGTCCGAGCCGTGTGGAGCTTCCCGCTGGCGCCATCTGGGCCGATGGCCTGGCCTACGAAACCGTGCACTACGTACGCTTCGACCCGCGCGCCACCCTGACCTGTGATGGTCAGATCCGGGGAGAGATCCGCCAGCACGGGTTCGTGGACGGCCAGGGCTTGGGGCAGGGATTCGGCGAGACGGCGGGCGATTCGGTCACCTACTGCCTGGCCGTGCCTCGTGCCGTGGCCGATGCCTGTTTGTTGCTGCGCCATCGCATGGCAAAAGGCGCGGTGCTGGTCTTGCGTCTGAGCGGGGTCGTCAACGGTGACGTGGAGTTGGTGGGTACTGGCGACCTCTCTCTGGCCGAGGTGCCCGTTTCCGACTTGCAACCGGGCGAGGCCAGTTTGACCCTCACCTCCTACGGCGGCGCCGAAATCCAGATTGATGGCCTGGCGCTGGTGCCGGCAGCCGGTGCCGGTGCGATCCGGTTTCCGCTTGTTGCCTGGAACCCTGTGCCTGAGCGGATCGGCGGCCCGCGGGCCAACACGCTGCTGTTGCAGTACGAGCACGTGGAAGGCGTCTACGGCCTGGCCTGGGGCGCTGAACCCTTCACCATCCGCGAGTTCCTCTGCGACGACCTGGACTCCACGCTGCGTCATGAGACGCATGAGCACACCTACACCACCCTCCACGGCGCTGGGGACGGCCATTACACCAACGTGTTCATGCGCCCGATTTTCCTGGAGCCGCATTCGGAGCGGGCCTTCTACGGGTTGGTCTGCAGCGGCGATGCCGGCACCGTTCACCAGCGCCTGGCGGCGTTTGACCTGTCTTCCCCAGACTGGGACGCCGCCTATGCAGCGGCCGAGAGCTGGGC
>CAZQDO010000269.1:2016-8106 GCA_964592085.1 uncultured Anaerolineae bacterium
CTCCCGGCTTCGCCAGCGGGCGAAACCTATCGCTTCAGCCAGGAGCGCATGGCGGCCACCGTGCTCACCAACGTCGTCTACCCCGTGCGCACACGCGGCACGTGGATCCGGCACCACACGCCCGGCCGCTGGTGGGATAGCCTCTACACCTGGGATAGCGGTTTCATTGGGCTGGGCCTGCTGGAGCTCGATGTGGAGCGGGCGATAGATAACCTCACCGCTTACCTGACCGAGCCTGGGGAGCGTGACGCGGCCTTTATCCACCACGGCAGTCCCGTCCCCACTCAGTTCTACCTCTTCCTGGAATTGTGGAATCGCACCCGGTCTCGCGAGCTCCTGGCCTACTTCTATCCGCGCTTGCAGCAGTACCATCGCTTCCTCGCCGGGCGGTATGGGAGCTCCACGACGCGCAGTCTCAGGTCCAATCTGCTCCGCACCTGGGACTACTTCTACAATTCCGGCGGATGGGACGATTACCCGCCTCAGGTTCACGTCCGCCAGCAGAGCTTGCAAGCTACAGTGTCGCCCGTGATCAGCACGGCGCAGGCCATCCGCACGGCCAAAATCCTGCGGATGGCAGCGCTGGCGTTGGGCAAAGACACGGGCGAATACGACGAGGACATCGCCGTGCTGTCCCACGCATTGCAAACCTATGCCTGGGACGAGGAGGCCGGTTACTTTAGCTACGTCCAACACGACGCGCAGGGCAACCCGGTGGGGGTGTTGAGGCACGCCAGCGGGGCCAACTATAACATGGGCATGGACGGCGCTTGCCCGCTCATAGCCGACGTCTGCACGCCTGAGCAGGAAAGGCGGCTGGTCGGGCATCTCATGTCGGAGGAGGGTATGTGGACCCGCTGCGGGCTGACTACGGTGGATCAGTCGGCGCCCTACTACCGGCCTGACGGCTACTGGAACGGCGGCGTCTGGATGCCGCACCAGTGGTTCTTCTGGAAGGCCCTCCTGGACATGGGCCGGGCGGACGAGGCGCACCGCGTAGCTCGCACCGCGCTGGACGTTTGGAAAAAAGAGGTCGAAAGCTCGTACAACTGCTACGAGCATTTCGTCGTCCACACCGGCCGTGGCGCGGGCTGGCACCATTTCAGTGGGCTTTCGACGCCGGTACTGTGCTGGTACGGCGCCTACTTTCGCCCCGGCAGGCTCACCACCGGATTGGATGCCTGGGTGGAAACGCTGGAGATTGAGCCCGACAATAGGGGCCTGGCGTCCAGGTTGAGGTTCTTCGGGCAGGCCCACCGCGCCCCGGTGGTGATTGCCACCCTGGAGGCCGGCCAGTCCTACTACACCGCAACCTGGGAGGGCAGGCCGGCCGCGTACCACGAACGGTATCCGGGGGTGTTGGAGGTGAGCCTTCCGGCAGGCGTTTCCAGCGGCGAGCTCGTTATCCGGGCGGAGTGCGCGGGGCTAAAGTCCCCGCGCTGAGGAAACAAAGCCCCTACGGGGCTGGGATTTTAGCCCGCAGGGCTTGGTTCTTTCAGCCCTGAGCTTCAGCTCAGGGCGATGCTATGGCAGGAGGAATCCCAATTGTCAAATCATATCAAACCACAGAATCGCCGCCCGGCCCCATCCAGGCCCATTGAGATCGTCTGCCACCGGATGGCCAACGAGCACGCTCCGGAGAACACCTTCGCCGCAGCCCAACTGTGTGTGGACTGGGGCGTGGATTACGTCGAAGCGGACGTTTGGACCAGCCGCGACGGGGTCTTCTACCTGATGCACGATGCCACCATGGATCGAACCACGAACGGCACGGGGTACATCCTGGCCCTGACGTCGTCGGAGATAGACCGCCTGGACGCCGGGAGCTGGTTCGGCCCCGAATTCGCTGGAGAGAAGGTGCCCAGGCTGGAGGACTTCTTGCGGTGGATCAAGGGTAAGGCCGGGGTTTTTCTCGACGTCAAGTTCGCCCATCCCCAGCAGTTGATAGACCTGCTCTACGCCACGGAGATGGCGGGCGACTGCTTCCTGTGGTGTCAGAGCGCTGAGTGGATGCGCATCGTCCGGGCGCTGGACCCGAGGCTGGCGCTGAAGGTGAACGTCCGTAGCGTTCAGGACGTGGTCGAAGCGGCCGAGCGCTACCGGGCCCAGATCGTCGAGGTGGGCCTGGAGAACATGAGTCCGGAGCTGATTGCTGCCTGCCGCGAGCGCGGGCTTAGAATCATGGTCAATCAGACCGAGAAAGATCTCGATGCCTTCCGCCAGGTGTTGCAGCGGAGCGCGGACATGATCAACCTGGATCACGCCGACGTTTTTCTCGACATCCTGGCAGATCATGGCTGACTCGTTACCCCGTCAAGAAGACCTCTGAGTTGTGGCCTCAGAGGTTTTTTATTTCTTGACAAAGCGAAAGCTTTGTTGTATAATTCTGTTAGCGGTAACGTTACCGCTAACGTTAGCGGTAACGATCAACAACATTGAGGAGAGGTCATTCATGTCCAACCGCGTTACGATGGCTGATGTTGCCCGCGAGACCGGCGTCTCGGTGATGACCGTCTCTCGTGTGGTCAACGAAAAGGGAGAGGTCAGTCCGTCTACCCGCCAGCGTGTTCTGGACGTCATTGAGCAGTTGGGTTACCGGCCCAGTGCCATTGCCCGCGGTCTGGCTACGCAGCGGACAGGCAGCCTGGGCCTGGTGATGCCCGATGTGGCTAATCCCTTTTTCTCTGACGTGGCGCGCGGCGCGGAACACGTGGCCTACGGCGAGGGCTACAACATCTTTCTCTGCAACACCGATGAGGATCCCCAGCGGGAATTGAGCGTATTGCAATCGCTTGAAGAAAAGCAAGTGGATGGTGTTGTGCTGTGCAGTTCGCGCCTCGACGACAGCGAGCTAGAAGCGGCATTGGCTCATTATCCGGCCGCCGTGTTGGTCAACCGCCGGCTCGAGGGAGGTGGGGGCGTTGGTTCGGTACTTATTGACGACAAAGCTGGTGGCCGACTGGCTACACAACATCTGTTGCAAGCTGGTCACCGAGCAGTGGGCTACCTCGCTGGCCCCCTGGCCTCCCGCAGCAGTCGCCAGCGCGCCAAGGGCTATCGTGCTGCCCTGACCGCTGCTGCCTTGCCCTACCATCCTGACTGGACACGACATGGTTCCCCCGTAGTCCAAAGCGGGCGAGAAACTGCTCATCATTTGTTGACCACCTATCCTGAACTGACCGCCCTCTTTTGTTACAACGACCTGGTTGCCGTCGGCGCATTACATGCCTGCGCCGATCTGGGCCGCCGGGTACCTGACGACCTGGCCGTCGTTGGCTTTGACGATATCTTGCTGGCTGCCCTGGTCATTCCCCCGCTGACTACCTGTCGCGTGGGCCGGTACGAGTTAGGCGATCAGGCCATGCGGCTGTTGCTAGACCAGATCAATGGCTGCCCTGATGACTGTGTGGAGATTATGCTGCAACCAGAGCTCATCGTCCGGGCCAGCGCACCGTAAGTATCTGATGTTCGATGAAGATTGCTTTTATCGGCGGCGGCAGCGTCCAGTGGACGCCGAAGCTGGTGACCGATATGGCGTTGACCGAGACATTGGCCGGCGCTAACCTCGTGCTTCACGATATTGACGCGGACGCACTTGAGTTGCTGACCCGCGCCTGCGAGCGCATCGTCGCCCAGGTAGGTGGGAGTCTGCAAGTCACGGCTACGCCGGATCGTGCCGAGGCGCTGCGGGATGCCAACTTCGTGATCTTGTGCGTCGCCATCGGCGGGCTTCCGGCGGTGCGCAACGACCTGGAGATCCCGGAGCGTTACGGCATCTACCAGCCGGTGGGCGATACGGTGGGGCCTGGTGGACTGGCGCGCGGGTTGCGCCACATCCCCTTCGCCGTGCAGGTCGCCCGCGAGATGGAGCAACTGTGTCCCCATGCCTGGATGCTCAACCTGACCAATCCGATGACCACGATCTGCCGTGGCATGACTCGTGCGACCAACATTCGCACCATCGGGCTGTGCCACGAAGTGGCTGGCGTAAGTCGTCATCTCGCGGGTTTGTTCGACATTCCAGTGGAGACAATGACGCTTGAGGTTGCGGGTATCAACCACCTGCCAGTCATTCTGCACTTTGACATCGGCGGGCGTGATGGAATGGACATGCTGCGCGACTGGCTGGCGGAGCACGGGCCATTCGCCCAGGTGGGCCAACTCGACCTCGACTCAGTTTTCGATGTCTTCACTGATCGGCTGGCAGTCAAGCTGACGTTGTTTGAGCAGCTCGGCGTGCTGTTCGGCGCGGGAGATCGTCACGTGGCTGAGTTCATCCCCGGCTTCCTGGCCGAAGCAAACGGACGTGGCCGTCGCTACGGCGTCGTGTTGACGACGGCTGATCAGCGTGAGGAGATGGCCCGCGTGCGCCGTGCCCGGATCGAGGGCTTTGTCGGCGGGGAGCCGGAGGAACTGCAGCGGACGCAGGAGCAGCTTGCGCCGGTGATGGCTGCCCTCGCCGGAGGGCCAGCGGGCCAGTTTATCGTCAACGTGCCGAACGAGGGCCAGATAGACAACCTGCCGCGCGAAGCGGTCGTCGAGTGTATAGCGGAGGTAGACTCACTGGGAGTGCGGCCGCTGGCCGTCGGCGCGCTGCCACACGCGGCCTACGCTGCGATTGCCCCTCACGTCGCCCGGCAGGAACTGATCGTCGAGGCCGCGCTGACCAACCAGCGTGGGCCTGCGCTGGCCGCGTTGGCCACCGATCCACTGGTGCGCGACCCGGCGACGGTCGAGCCGATGCTCGACGAGTTGTTGGAGGCCAATGCAGCCTTGCAGAAAGAGTGAGGAAAGATGACCGAAAACGCACGGCTGACGACGGACACAACTCTCCCCGCTGGACGTGTGCCAGCCAGGGATGGGTATGAGCTGTGGTTGGACTACCGGCCGGTTCGGTCTGCCGAGCGCCTCGCGTCCTATCGAGCGCACCTGCAAGAGATCGCAGTCCCCGGCGATTCGCCCACGATGACGGCGGTCCGTTCGGAATTGCAGCGGGGGCTGGCCGGGTTGCTGGATGGGCCGGTGGATGTTGGCCAGGACCGGCTGCAGGGGGCAGGTCTTCTTGCCGGAACACCACAGATGTCGTCCCAAATCGCCGCCCTCGGCTGGGACGAGCAGATTGAGGCGCAGGGGCCGGAAGGGTACCTGATTCGCTCCGCCGTAGGCGATGTATCGCCCGTGGACGGCGAGCCTGCGGTCGTGGTCGCCGCTGGGAGCGAGTTGGGCGTGCTGTACGGCGGCTTTCACCTCCTGCGGCTCCTGCAGACCCAACAGCTGCTCGCCGGGCTCGACGTCGCCGAGCGGCCAGGGGTCCAACTGCGCCTGCTCGACCACTGGGATAATCTGGATGGCTCGATCGAACGCGGGTACGCCGGCGAGTCCCTCTGGCAGTGGGAGGAACTCCCCGGCACGCTCGATCCGCGCTACCGTGATTACGCCCGGGCCTGTGCTTCGATCGGCATCAACGGCGCCGTGCTGAACAACGTCCGCGCAAATCCGATGATCTTGAGGGGCGATTACCTGGAGAAGGTGGCAGCTCTGGCCGATGTCCTGCGGCCCTATGGCATCAAGGTGTACCTCTCCGTCAATTTTGCGTCACCCCTGAGACCGTTGGATACACCTGGCCGATTCATCGGAAGAAATGGTGGCATTGGGAATCTACACATCGCAGACCCCCTCGACCCGGACGTCGAACGGTGGTGGAAGGAAAAGGCGGACGAAATCTACCGCCACATTCCCGACTTTGGTGGGTTTCTGGTGAAGGCGGACTCGGAGGGCATGCCTGGGCCATTTGACTACGGCCGCACCCACGCGGAGGGCGCGAACATGCTGGCCAGGGCATTGGCTCCCCACGGGGGGATCGTCATGTGGCGTGCCTTCGTCTACGTCGCCGACACCGACCCCGACCGGGCGAAACGGGCATACAAAGAATTTGTGCCACTGGATGGCAAGTTCGACGACAATGTGTTTGTGCAGGTCAAGAACGGCCCTGTGGACTTTCAGCCCAGGGAGCCCTTTCACCCCCTCTTTGGTGCGATGCCCAGGACGCCACTGATGATGGAATTCCAGGTCACCCAGGAGTACCTGGGG
>CAZQDO010000270.1:0-8070 GCA_964592085.1 uncultured Anaerolineae bacterium
TGACTCATCTGTGGAGCGTTGTCCTCGATGCTCCATGCGCAGTTCACCCAGTCTTCGGGGAGATGGCGGATCTTATTCTGCCACTGACCACCCCAGGGGCCAGGCTCGTACATGTACTTCAGTTTGAAGGGCCAACTGGCGATAGCAGTGGTTATTTTTCGTAGCGTCGAAGCCGCAAACAAGATTGGTCTTTGGGCATTGTTTCCGTCAACGTAGAAATCGAGGCCATTGCGCTTGAGATCAAGCAGGCGGTTCCGATGTCGGTCATTGACCTGAAAATCCACGTAATACAGCTTCTTCGGGCTGATGCTCTGGGTTTTGCCCGACAGCTCACTCCACTGCTTGTTGCGTTTGAGCGCGGCTTCTCTGGTCAAATCCACGTAGATGGTGAAATCGTAGAGAGGACGTAGCGTATTCAGCAGAGCGCCGGTTCCGTAGCAGACGATCACGTGTGGCTGCTCAGCTCCCCTTTGCCGTTTCAGTTCCTGCAGCTTGCTCCTCAGCGCCGCCAGTCTCTCCGAATCGAACAGGCTTTTCAGGCCCTTTTTGTAAAGACGACCGAAAACCGGATCGTCACCCAGGTAAGGTTGCAGGATTCTGTCTATCTCTTCTTCAGGTTTGAAACAGTCCTCTACATTCAGAAAGGTGGCTCTGATCTGCCTCTTGCCGAACGCATCTCCCAACTGTTGAACCATCGTCAGCCAATCCGTTCCCACGTATCCGTCCATGCCGACGGCACAGATCCGGCCTTTTTCTTCGGTCGTGGTCACAACGAACTGGCTGATGAAGCCACCGATCTCGTCCCAGCCCACTTTCAACTCGTCGTTACGATCCAGTTGAATGGTCGGCTGGTTGAGGGCCTCCGTTCTGTTCTCGAATTCTTGTTGAGTTGTCATCTCAGATCAGCCCTCTCTCCCGCAACAATCTTGCCAAGCGCGCGACTTCGTGCGGCTTGAGAAGAAACAATCTGCCGCTTTCGCCGCCATCCCTGGCGTAGGCCATCACTTTTTGCAGCTTGTGAAGGCTCATTCCCTTTGAGGCCAGGCCAAAGTAGCACGGCACCATCCCCCAGAAAGGAGAATCCAGGCCGATGATGATCCAGCCCTTGCACTGGGTCTCGGCCATTTTCTTTTCCCATTTGACCAAATCGGTCATCGGGTCGAAGCTCCAGTGCTCGACTTGCTGGTTGAGGGCAACGAAGTCGTCATCGAAATAGACAATCTCCGGGAATTGGTTTTCGTGCTTGTAAGTGATCATGTACTCAAAGCCCGCTTCGGCAAAGACCTCGAAGGGCGGCTCGGCGGTATCGTGCTGGTAGTGGGGGCACGCATCCTGGAAAGGATAATACCCAATGGGCACGTGCCGCTCTCCCGCCCGCTCTTTGATGATCCCGATGGCTTCTCTCAATCTAGCACGCAGCGCCTCCGGGCTCAGATACCCCTGGGCTTCGGTCGCCACGCCCAGCCCTGCACTGGACAACATCGGCTCGGCAGAGGGAAAGACGCCGCCCATCTCTTTGCTGATGTAGAGCTGCTCAACCTGTTCTTCGGCATATTCCCAGATGGTAGCGGGGAACGCCACCCCATCCACGATGCCGTCAATGGAGTGCAGATCGAGATAGCGGGCGAAGATGGGCAAATGCCCCAGATCGGAGGCATAGTGGACAAAACAGACAGGAATCTTGCCCGCGTCCAGTTGCTCTAGCAAGAAGTCATCATTACATTCAACTTCCCAGGGCGCCGGTGAATCCTTCAGCCAGGAGTTGGGCAGCCTGATCTTGTCCTTGATGGTAATCCCCACTTCGATGTCGTGCACCAGCGATAGGACGATGTCGTGCTTGGAAACATCGCTGATGATCATGTCGTTGTAGACCTGGCTGCCCCAGACCAGTTTGTTGCCCACGTGCTCGGTCAGCTCGCCCAACAGCTCGGCCGCCTGCGGCAGCGACTGGACGGCGGCAATGGGCAGAATCCGCTCTCGCAGGTACTTGGGCGTCCAGCGCAGGGTGATCGGGTCATTGCCCAGGGCAAACCCCGTGGCCTGATGGAGCCATCGCCGTGCGATTCGGCTGGTGATGGAGGCATAGTTGTCCCCAGGCTGCACGGTGTCAATGGTCTCAACCTCCAGCCCCAATCCCTCGAATCTGGCCCTGGCTTCAGGGGGGCAAAACATGAGGTAAACCTTTTTCAAGTCTAGAGCCACCAGCCTGGCAATCTGTTCATCAGGTAGTTCATAGTGTAGGGCCAGCGCCTGGCGGAAAAAGACTTCGGGGTAACAGTAGGTGTCCAATCTCGATTCGCCGGCTATGACGAAATCGCCCAGCTCAGCTCTTTCATTTGGAAATGGAAACGTGGCTGAAGAGAAGACGACGGCGCTGGTGGGAAACGGTTCTTCGAAGATTTCGAATATCTGGGCATAGAAATCAACCAGGGCGGCAGAGCGCTCTTTGACGATGGTGGTGCGTCCCCTGGCCTGTAGAAACCGCTCGAATTGAATGGGAGTTTCTTCTGTAAGCGCAAAGAAGTAGATGTGCTGATAGAAATTGGCGACGTAATAGAATTGCTGGTCGTGCTTGTTGCCGGTATACGGCATGGCGTCGCCAATATCCACCACACTGGGCCTCACACAGAAGTAGCCATCGTAGTCTATGCCCTTCTTCTCAGCCAACCAGGCCAGCACCGGCAGCGCCGTAGCGCGGGCGGGGCATTGCTCGTGGCTGTAGAAGAATATCAAGTTGTCCGAACGATCATTCTTGTGGTTGTTCATTCTTTCTTTCCTCCAGACTCCATCCAGGCATCAAAAACGGCGGCAATGTTCTCAGCAGGGACGTCAAGCCCCCACTCACACTGGGCGATCACGCCGCCAGTGCCGTCATCCAGCGCGTGCCGCACCCGCCACACGGCGGCCTTGATCTCATCGGGCGTGCCGAAAGGCAGCAGATGTTGGCGATCTATTTCACCCCAGAAAGTGATCTGCCCCCGGTACTTGCTCAACTCCTCAATGTCCATGCAGAAGAGTTGTGAATTGAGGGCATCCACGCCGATCTCGGTCAGGTCGGGATAGATGGCCGCGATGTGTCCATCAGAGTGCACAAAGACAAACTTGCCTGCATCGTGAATGAGCCGACAGTAATCGGCGTAGAGCGGCTTGAAAACCTCGCGCCACATCTGGGGGGAGATGAGAAGATCACGCTGGCTGCCCCAATCGTCCATGAAACTGATGGCGTCCACGTCGCATTGGGTCCACATCTCGAGTTCCTGCAAAAAGAACTCGTGGACGAGATCGCGCAGTCGTAGCACTTTGGCCTCGCCGTAGGCCAGGTCCATGAGCAGATTCTCGGTGCCGCGGAGAAATTGCATGCGCTCGAAGGGGCGCACCGTTGTGCCCGCCAGCATGAAAAGATCGCTGCGGGCACAGCTTTCGTTTACCCGACTCAGGTCGGCGTTTTCCAGGATTTCGTAAGGCGGCTTGAAGCGATCCAGTGCCGCCCAGTCGTCCAGTGGCGGATCTTTGACCTCTCCTATGACGCCCGGCTCGCCCACCGTCCACGGACACCCCCACTCGTCCACGTAGACGCCCACCTCATACGGTGTGCCGCGCGCCCGCTCGGCCTCGCCGTAGCTGAAATCCAGCGAGCCGAAATCGGAGGGATAGCGGGTCAGCATAGCTTGCAGTTCGTCCCGGCGGAACATGTCAATGCCGGGGAGATACCACAGTTGGCGTGGGGCGCGGTCGGGCCGCTGGAAACGCAAGGCTCTGACCACCCGCTCACGCCCACTTGACTTTTCGTCACTCATCAGCCCCACAGACCCGTCAGGAACTTGATCTTCTCCACCGCCTGATGAACGTCGCCCCCTTCGTGATAGTTATAGCGCCACACTCTGATATCCTTGGGGCCCGCAAAGTGGTTGTAGGCGGCAAAGACCGTGGAAGGCGGGCAGATCATGTCCATCAGCCCTACGGAGAAGAGAGCCTGCGCCGTGGAGCGGGCGGCAAAGTTGACCCCATCGAAGTAGGAAAGGGTATTAAAGACGGTGTCCACTTTGTCCCGATGGGTCTGGCAGTACTTGACGATTTCGTTGTAAGGCGCAGCGTCGGTGATTTCTGTTGCGCGGCGGTAATGACACAGGTAGGGCACGTCGGGCATGCTGACCGACACACTGCTCTCCAGCCCGCTGACGGCCAGGGAAATGCCGCCCCCCTGGCTGCCGCCGGTAACGGCGATGCGCTCGGAGTCCACAGCGGGATGGGATTGCGCTGCTTCCACCGCCCGCACACCATCGGTGAAGACCCGCCGGTAGAAATAGGTCTGGGGATTCAGGATGCCACGGGTCATGAATCCGGCGTAGTGGGGGTTGGAGCCCTCCGGCTCGCGGTCTGGGGTGCTGCCGGGCCACAACACGCAGCCCTCGCCCCGCGTATCCATCACCAGGTTGGCGTAGCCGACGCTGCTCCAGAGGAGCCAGGTAAAGGGGAAGCCACGACCGCCACCGTAGCCGATGTACTCGACCACGCAGGGCAACGGCTCGGAGCGGTGCCGGGGCAGCAACAACCAACCTTTGATGGGCTGACCACCGTAACCGTTGAAGGTCACGTCAAAAGTCTCTACCGTGCGCAGGCCATAGTCCACTGGCTCAAACGTAGCGCCCAGGGGAAAGCGCCGCGCTTCGTCCAGGGTTTGTTGCCAGAAGGCATCGAAGTCGGCGGGTTCGTCGCGGGGCGGGCGGTAGGTTCGCAGTTGCTCCAGGGGCATGTCGTATAGCATGGTTTATTTGCTCCTTCACTTGGATATTTCCCATGGATCTTCGGGATTTCGCAAGGTCGCGGGATCGGAGTCCCCAACTTGTTGGGGATTCGGCGCGACAAACCCCAACAAGTTGGGGACTCCGGCTTAATATCACTGATACTTCATAGGGCATCACGCGGACTCAGTGTTGAGGGCTTCACCGCTGAGCCCGCACGGGCATGAAGTGCCCGTGCTACGAAACAGCGCCCGATAAAATCGGGCTTGTCACCCACAACATTGAGAGACCTACCGTTTTAGGGTGATTTATCACCCGCTGCTCCGTAGCCCGACGACTTCATCGTCGGGCAGTCTTCTACGTGGATAGCTTCAACGTGACAATCTTCTTCGCCCCCAGGTCTACCCGTACCCGCCCGTCCACCTCGATGGACAGCGGCTCGGGGTCGTCCGGCGTCTGCTCGTCCAGGCCAACCCGCCAGGCAGCAGTAGGTTTGTAGGGCAGCGTGACCCGGGCTTGAGTGGCCTGGGCAGAGGGGTTGTACAACCGCACGATGAGGGCCTCCTCGCCTTCGGCCCGTTTCACCGTGCTGAGCACAACGTTGTGGCCTTCTACGCGCAAGAGAGAGCCACTGGCCGGTCGAGGGCCCTCAAGCCCTGGCTTCCGCTCGATGGTGATGGTACGGGGCGGGGCGTTGTGCGCGCTCGCCTGGCGCCACACTTCGTCAGTATGCCAGTCGCCGGAATGGGGCAGAACAGACAGTCGGAAGGTGAGTTTCTGCTGGATTTGCGCCTCCGGCGTGAGGAAGCGCGGCCCAGCTCCGTTGTCGGCGGTTTGCATTTCCGTGCCTGCAGCCAGGTAGCCCACCGCCCGCAGCAGGGTGATGGCGATCTCTCGACGAGGCGTATCCAGCACCTGGTATTCTGGCAAGCCCTGGCTGATAATGCACCGACCTCGGGGGCCATCGGAAACGTCTACCCAGCTCTGCTGCGGGAAGGTGACTGGCGTGTCTTCTGTCCAGGCGTCAGCGGGCGCCGGTTCCGGGCAGACGGGGTGCTCGACCACGTCGAACTGGGCGTCGCTGTGGGAAACCTCGACAGGCACATCGGTGGGGAACAGCACCCGCAGGCGGTGATCGCGGGCGTGATTATCGAAGGTGATCTCCATGTCCAGGCGCGGGCTGTCCTCGGCCAGAGAGAGGGTCACGCTCAGCGGGCAATTCACCGTCGTTTCGCGCCGTCGCCGTCGGTGGTCATCCAGGCCCACTGGCAGCGACCAGTCGTAGTCCAGCCGGTAGCGCTGCACGGCGGGGCCATCGGCCAGGCGAACGATACTCGGAGCCAGCCCCAGGGTATTGTAGACCCGGTCCTCGGCCGGGTATGAATAGTTGTAGCCGTCGCCGCTGTCGCCGCCATCCTCCAGATAGCCCAGGTCGGTGAACACCTGGCCTGTGGCTTTGTCGGTGACGGTCAGCGTGCCGTTGGGCGCGATCTCGACCCGCAGATGGGCGTTTTCCAGCACGTTGTGTGGGCGCGACTCGATGGCGAACTTGTTGGGTTTGGGATCGGGGCGCGCGCCGTAGACCGCGTAGCCGTAGGCCGGCACGTGGGCGTGGAAGGAAACCTGGGCGCGAACCACGTCACTGAAAGTCAACCCACTCCCCAAGGGGCGGTTGACCATCGTCCGCGAGAGAGACTCGATCTGCAGAGGAATCTCGTCATCGCCGCCCAGAGGGCGCAGGTGCAGTCCCCTGAAGCTCGGATCAGGCAAGATAGGCGGGTTGCCGCCCCATTCAATGTGCGGACGCCAGCGGTAGATTTCGAGGAAATCCATTTCTGACGTGATCTCGTCTGGTGGTTGCGGCACGCGAGCCACAGCCCAGCGGTTGAGAAAACTCACCGGCAGATCGAGATTCACCGTCACCACGCCATCCCAATCCCAGGCCAGGCCGTTGAACAGCACCAGCGCGACTTCGTCTTCGGCCAGAGCAGAAAGATCGAGTCGGTTGGCCAACAGGTGAAAGCGCTCGGCGGTCACCACTTCAGCGATCTCGGTGGCCCAGGCGAAGCGAGTTTCCATTTGAGCGTGCACCGCGTCCACGCTGCATCCGCCGATGGAGTCGTGGGGGTGGTTCTTGAGCAGCCATTCCCAGGCTTTCCAGAGAAAGCTCGCGGGGTATTCCTCCCCCAGCGTCCACATCAAGGCCGACCAGGGTTCGGCCCAACGCTCCAGCAGCGTTTGCGCCCGCTCGTTCTGCTGCTTGTTGTAGATGCGGGAGGAGAGCACGTTGGGCAGCACCCGCATGACGCGCCGGTTAGGCGTGCGGTTGGTGTCGCGCAGCTCGCCTCGCACCACCTGAAGCGCGTCGGGATCTACCGCTGCTTCCAGGGCGGCGAAGTATTCTTCCAGCGACGCCTGCACAAAGTTCACCCCCTCTGTGCAGGCGTTGGCCTTCTGCAGAAGGAGGGGCAGATCCTCCCGGGCCTCCATGTGATCCACACCGTTCATCGCCAGCAGCACGGAGGTCGTGGCGCGTCTGGCCTCTTCGCGGGCCAGAGATTGCAGATCGCCCACCGCGGCCTGGATATCCCTGGGCAGAATCGCCGCGTTGGTGTAGCCGGCATAGGTAGGCAGGTGGCGCAAGAGCACGCGGCTGCCATCGGGGGATTCCCACCACAGTTCGGAGCGCAAGCCCGTTTCGTCCAGCCCACGGAAGTGCATGGCCGTGCCGATACCAAAGCCGCACAGAATCTGAGGCAACTGGGAGATGTGTCCAAAGGTGTCGGGAACGTAGCCAACCTTCTGCACGTGGCCGAAATCGGTGGCGATGCGGTGGCCCAGCAGCAGGTTGCGCACCAGCGATTCGCCACTGACCAGGAATTCATCGGGCAGGATGAACCACGGCCCTGCGCCTAGCCGTCCCGCACTGACGAAATGCTTCAGCGGGTCTCGCTTCTCCGGACGAATTTCCAGGTAATCTTGCAGCAGGCTCGCTTGCCCGTCGAGGTTGAAGTGGCTGAAGCCTGGGTCTCGTTCTAAGAGGGCCAGCAGTTTGTCCATCAATCGAACCAGTCGGACGCGGAAGTATTGAAAGGGGGCATACCACTCGCGATCCCAATGCGTGTGGGCGATGACGTAGACCGTGTAGTCCTTGGAGGGGGTGTTATCTGACATTGAGGAAACTCCTTTCATGATTGCTCAACTAGCAGAGGCGGCTCCCACACCGCCGATCCGCGGGCATGGGAGCCCAATGGCACTAACTTTTTCAACCTCTGCGGTTAGCGCCAGGCCGCGCGGGGCTGAAGTCCCCGCGCTGAGAGAACGAAGC
>CAZQDO010000271.1:0-8059 GCA_964592085.1 uncultured Anaerolineae bacterium
GGCTTCCGCCAAACATCACGTACAAGAGCCCCTGGCCATCACCCGCCGTTGCCGTGCCCCGATTCTGGTAGGCAGGGGTGCTGTCGAGCTCGGTCCAGACGTCGGCGTTGGGGTCGTAACGGAAGAACCTCTGAGACGCTGCCATGCCCTCGGTCGCGTAGAAATAGCCATCGTCTGGAGCGGCCAGGCTGCCACCTGCTGCGACGGTTGCCGGCAGGGATGCTCGCTGCGTGAAGGTATTGGTGGCCGGGTCGTAGACGAAGAAGTGGGCTTCGCCCATGCCAGGCATGATCCAGATGCGGTCGTCCCAGGCGATGATGCTGCCGCCGCCATATACCTCGGCAGGGACGTCCGGCAGGGTTGTCCAGCCAGACTCCTGAATTGGCGCTGTCGCCATCCAGACGCCAGCGCCGGGGTGATGGGTGGCCGGCAGCGACGAACCGCTTACCTGAAAGGACACACTCTCTACCCCGGCCAGGGCATCAGTCGCCTGGGCGGTGAGCACCAGCGAGGGGGCGGTGACCTCCGTCTCCGTCGGCTGCCAGGTGACGGCCGGTGGTGTGCGGTCCACGGTGATCAGGCTGTCCCAGCGCCAGAAGTCGCGGCTTCCGTTCCCTCGCAGGGCGAACAGCCCTCCGCCCCACCAGGCCAGGGAGCCGCCCTCGTGGACCTTGGCCGGCGCGTCCGGCAGGATCTCCCAGCGAGCTTCAGAGATGCAATAGCGATAGAAGCCCAGGCTTGCCTGACCCCGGAAGGCGTACACGTGATCGCCTCCGTCCCAGGCCAAAGCGCCGCCGCTGCCCACGGAGCCGGGTATGTCAGGCAACACTTCCCATGAGTCCAGATCGGGGTCGTAGCGCCAGAAGTCGGCCTTATCCCAGCCACGTAGGGCGTAGACTTGCACCCCACCGCCGGGCTCACGCGCCACCGTCAGAGCACTGCCCCAACGGCCGGCGTCCGGTGCATCGGCCAGTTGCTCCCATCCGGCCGCGGGCGTGTAGCGGTAGAAGGCGCGGGACTGGTTCGAGTTCAGGACGTAGAGGGTGCCCAAGCCATCACCAGCGATGGCTGTCGCCTCCCCTGCGCTCCCTGGATAGCTGGTGAGTGCCGTCCATTGGTTGGTTGCGATATGGTAGCGGTGGAAACTCTTATTGCCTGCCAGCAGGTAGATGCCTCCGTCGCCGGCGTCGGCCAGGCCACTGCCCAGGGTGAGGGAGGTTGGCGTGTCGGCCAAAGGCTCCCAGTCGCCGGTTGCCGGCTCATGGGCATAGAAGCGCTTGCCATTGCCTGTGATAGCGTAGACCCGGTCACCGGCTACTGCCAATCGGCCACCCCAGCCGACCGCGCTAGGTACATCAGGCAGTGTCCGCCAGCGGGCCACGGCCCACGCTGCAGGGTCTGTCTCCACGTTGCCCACTGCGTCAGTCGCGCGGGCGTAGATGCGGAAGGTGCCATCCGCGGGAGGTGTCACATACCATTGCTCTGCCACATAGAGATTGCGATAGACGCGGGTGGGATCACCATTGTTGGAGAAGGCCAAATCGGAATCGCCATCCCCATCGAAGTCGCCCCAGGAGACGCCATCGGAAGTCTCTCGCTTCGGACTGGTCCAGGCCAGTACCAGGTTCCCGTCATCGTTGCGATAGACCCGGTTCCCACCCACGTAGACGGCGACGGCCAGGTCCTGGTCTCCATCGTTGTCCCAGTCGCTCCAGGCTAATTGCGTTACCTGCTCTTGCTCAGACGATGTCCAGACCAGATGCAATGATTGTCCATCGCTCCGGAAGAGCTGGATTCCCTGGTAGTTCGTCCCGATGGCCAGGTCTTCCAGACCATCGCTGTTGAAATCGGCCCAGGCGAGGGACTTCACATCGCTGACAGAGGGAGCAGTCCATTGCAGGGCCAGATTGCCACCATTGTTTCGATAGACCTGGGTAGCCCTGTTTTCGTCGGCCATGGCCAGGTCAGGCTCACCATCACCGTCGAAATCCCCCCAGGCCACGTCCCGTCCGTGCTCTACGTAGGGAGAGGTCCATGCCTCTTCCAGGGAACTGCCGGTGCTGCGGAAGACACGCGCCGAGGGCGCCCCAGGGGATGCATAGGAGATGGCCAGATCATCGCGTCCATCCCCGTTGAGATCAGCCCAGGCCGAGTGGTAGTTGTTGTGCGCGTAAGGTGAAGTCCAGGCCAGGGTGAAGGATCCGCTATCGTTGCGGTAGACTTTAGAGTGTCCACGGTCGCACGTGGCCAGGTCCGGGTCACCGTCACCGTCGAGGTCACCCCAGGAGACGCCGAACGCATCAGTCCCAGACGCTCCATCCCACGCCTGGGTAAGGGTGTCGCCGTCGCTGTGGTATATGCGCACCCCACCCAAGTATCCGACAGCGAGGTCTGCGCCGCCATCGCCGTCGTAATCAGCCCACGCTACGCTGCGCCAGTACTCCGATGGCGAACTCCACACCAGCGATAGGTCCGGCAGATGACCGGGGTCGTGTTGCATTGGCGTCCAGGTGGTCGGCAACGTAGCCGTCAGCGGCGCGGTGGGATCGGTCACTTCGCCCAGGCCAATCTCCGCCCCGCTCACGCCGGACGGGGACAGGGCGCAGGAGTCGCCCGTTTTCCCAAAGAAGAGGCTGACCCGCCCATCATCGCTGAGGAAGGCGGCCTCGGCCGAGTCGTCGCAGTTGAGATCGCCGCCGGTGGCGGCCTTGAGGTGGCTGAGGGTGGCATCGGCGTTGGCCAGATCGTACTCACGAGACCAGGCAGCGACATCCTGCCGCCCGTGCATCACCCAGGCGGTGGTGCCGTCGCCCAGGAGGAAGTCATCGCAGCCATCGGCGTCCACGTCACCCAGGCCGGTCACTACCGTGCCGGAATCGCTGCTGCCGTAATCATGGAATTTGATGGTGGCCGCCTCCAGGTAGTCGTAGGTTTGGCCGCCCCAGTCGCGCCCCAGGAATAGGGCGCCGACCAGGGTGGACGTACCGGGCCGGGCGCCGACCAGCAGCCAGTCGGGTCGGCCATCACTATTCACATCGCCAGCGTAACCCACGGCGATGGGCGTGCCGGAGCCAGAGCCGGCGGTGATCTTCGCGCTGGGGACACGCGGCAGCGGCGTAGCTGCACTGACCGGCTGCCACAACCAGGACTGGGCGGCGGCCGTGCTACCGGCCATCACGCCAGCCTCCGGAGCGCCGGCCAGAGAATTGATCGCTTGAGGCAACGTTCCCAGCGGCGCGCCCAACCTGGGCCTGCCCGGCCCACCCGGCACCAGGTAGACGGTATCCCCGGCGGCCACGATCGCGTCGTTGGCGCCGTCCCCGTCCAGGTCGCCACCGCCGGCCACCAGCGTGGACTGGCCGGGCAGCAGCCGGGCGTCGGCGCCCAGAGATTCCCTGCGGATCCAGGCGGCCTCGCGGCCGGGAACCACGTAGGCACCGTCAGCCGAGCCGATGAGCAAATCGTCTATCCCGTCGCCATTCAGGTCGCCGCCGTTGGCCAGCGCCTGCCCGACGCGGGCGCCCGACGCCGGACCCACCAGCCAGGCGTCGGCTTCTTGCAGGTTATGGCACGGCAGCCACGGCCCCGGCTTGCCGAAGATCAGGTACACGATACCGGCTGTGTCCGCTGCTGCGGGGGCGCCGATGGCCAGGTCGGCCAGGTCGTCGCCGTTGAAATCGCCGCTGGCCAGCGTGCCGCCAGACAGGTCGTCAGCCGCCAGAACTTGTCCTGAGCTTGTCGAAGGGGCGCGGAATTGCACTCGGCCGCTGCGGGCATCCACATCGCCCCGCAAGGACTGGTAGACCGGCAAAGGCTGGTAGTGGCCCAGCTCGTCCGGCACAGCCCGGATCGGCTCCAATGTGGTGGAGGTGATCGCCGCCGTTGCGTAGAGGCCCTGGATCGCCGGCGGCGTGTTGTCCACGTCGAACGCCACCGCCGCGGCCTCCGTTTGCGCATTGCCCACCCCGTCCACCGCCGAGGCGGTCACCCGGTGATGGCCTTCAGGCCGGCTTGGCGGCAGTTCCATCACCGCTTGCCAGTCGGAGGTGGGCTGGCCAGGCGAGGTCAGGGTCACCGCAGGGGGCGGACGGTCGTCGGCGCGCACGTCCACGCCGCTCACGCCAGCCACCTTGGGTGCGCCGGAGAGATCATCTCGCGCGTGACCGATAGCAGTGATGACCCACGAGCCCCCGGTGGGCGTCACCCGCACCAGCGCACCGTCGGAGATCGTCCCCGCCGGCTGGGTCAGGCTGAGATCCGTCGTGGGCGAGGTATTGTCCACCGTCACGTTGACGATGCTGGTCACAGGATCCTCCACCCAGCCCAACTCGTCGGTGGCGCGGCTGCGCAGGGTGTAATCGCCGTCGGGGGGAAGCTCCCACACCCAGTTCCATGCCTCGGTACCGGCGGCCAGGTTCCAGGTGCTTCCGCCGTCGTCGCTGACATGCACCCGGCCGATGTCACTGCTGGGATCGGTCGCCTTGCCGCCAGCGACGTAGGTCTCGCCGCGCAGGAAAGCGCCGTCGGCCGGGGCCATGATGGAGGAGGTGGGCCGGTCTACGTCCACCACGAAGGAATTCATGTCGGCGACCTCGTAGGTCTCCGTGACCGATTTGGTGTAAGTCAGGCTACTGGTGAAGGTCATCGTCGTCGTCTGGGCCAAGCCTGGATCAACGTGGCCCTTGAAGGTGATGGTCAGGGCATCGGTGGTGCCCAGCGGATGCTCGGCGCGGATGAGCCATCGCTCGGTCTCGTCGGGCTCGATGAAGTGTTGGATGGACCACTCGTAATACCCATCGCCGGTGGTGCCTGCCAGGGTGATGCGCTGATCCTTGATGCCGGCCGGTAGCCAGGCGGTGATCCAGGGGGCCACCCGCTTGGTGGTGAAGTTGATGGCCTGCACGGTGATGGTCACCGGCACGCCACGCAGATAGGGGCCACCGGTGGGCTGGGAGTAGATCCAGGCATTGAGGTCAGGGATGCCGGCGTTGGGGTTGGTCTTGAGGGCGAACTCCTGGCCGTCGGTCAGACCGTCCCCATCAGCGTCGGCCTTGCGCGGGTTGGGGAAAGCCCAACGGTTGACGAAGTAGCCGCGAAAGTCCATCATGTAACCCGCCCGCTCGGCGCCATCGGAGAGACCATCGTTATCGGTGTCGGGATTGTCGGGGCGGGTGTCCAGCCGTAGCTCTTCCCGGTCGCTCAGGCCATCGCCGTCGGTATCGTACCTGGCCGGGTCCACGCCGCGGCCCTCACGCCGCAGGCGGGCCTCGGCGCCGTCGTCTATGCCGTCGCCGTCGCTGTCGGGCTCCTCCGGAGAGGTGCCCAGCGCAGCCTCCGCGCTGTTGGCCACGCCGTCGCCGTCTCGGTCGTAATTGCTGACCAGGTTCCAGCTCCACAATTGGTCCAGCTTCGCCGGCAGCACATCCAGGTACATGATGCTGGGATCGGAGGTGGTGCTGCCCGAATCCTTACTGGCGGGGTCCCACCAGGCGCAGTAGCCGGCGATGCACCTGTGACCCTTCATGTAAAGGATGGTATAGTCCACCTTGACCCTCAGATCAGCGGGTGCGTCTATGGCCGGCTGGAGCGGTGTGAGGTAGGCCTCGGTCTTGTTGGTGACAGAGCGCCGTCCGCCGCTGGGGTCGCCCGTCGGCCCCCAGGTGGCGGAGTCCGTGGAGATCTGAGCCGGGTCGGCGGCACTGAGCTGCCACGAGCCTTTGAGCGTGGCCCGCTTCAGGTCATCGTTCGTGCCCCAGCTCTCGGCCACCAGGGCGCCTTGAAACTCGGCGCTCAGGATCATCTTGTTGCCGGGCACACTGCCGGCTGCCAGATCCTTCCAGGTGGTCTCCTTGACGTCGAACTTGATGCTCTTTTCGTCAATGTTGGTCAGCACCTTGACCGTCAGGAAGAACTCGCCGATGACCCTGGCAATCTCGCCGCTGACGTTGACGCCGAAGAAGCTGCCGATGAAGTCGGCGATGGCCAGGATGGCCACGATGATGATGCCGATGCCAAAGAACATCAGGATAAAGAGGATGATGGCCAGGATGGTAGCGCCGATGGCCAGGCTGAGGGTCATGTAGTAGGCGGGGCCGGAGACGTCGGCGGTGGCGCTGAAGAAGGCATACCAGATGAGCACCACCTCCAGCACCAGGGCCACGATGGCCAGGACGACGGTCAGCTTGGTGATCTTGGCTGCCCCTTTGATCAGGGCCCAGACACCTTTGGCTTCCTGGTAGGCTTTGTACACCCCGTGGATGGCCAGTCCGACACCAATTGCCTTACCGATGATGCCAACCGCCTCGCTGACCCCCTTGAAGACCAGGGTCAGGATAATGAAGGCAATGGCTGCCGCCGCGATGGTAATTGACCAGTAGGGGTGATCCTTGATGAACTTCGATACCTTGTCGTAGCCGCCCCGCCACGACTCCCAGGTCTCGCTCGGCTGCAGTACCTTCCCCACGACGCTCTTCAGCTTCCCCACCGCAGGTTTGAGATCCTTATGAATGTCGTTGTCTGACATGACTTCGGAATAGGTGATCTTTTTGGCTCCGACCTGGACGGTGCGCATCAGCCCCCGGCTCCAGGAGATCCAGAAGAGCTGGATCATCTGCATCAGCTCAACCGTGACCTCACTCCCGTAACGCGCCTGCAGGTCAGCCAGCATCTCCTCCATGTCCATCTCCACCCAGTCAGAGCCGGTGTAGCGGTACTGGCTGAGCTTGAGGCTGCGTTGCACCAGCATGGGCACCGAGCCCAGGCCGAGGCTGGCCGATGTGCTGGACGCCTGGGGGCCAGAACTGCCTACCAGATCGTCCAGGCTCCAGAGGCGGACCTTCTCCTCAAAGGCGACCAGTAACGCCGGGGTCCACGTGGGGTCGTAGCCGGCCAGGATTTGCTTGGTCGTGGTCATGGTCGTGGTGGCAATGGCCTCGTCCATGTGGCTGTAAGTGTCGCGGGCCACAGTGACGGACGTGCTCACACTCCAGCGCTCAATGTCGCTGCCAGAGGTGAATCGCCGCTCCAACTCGCCCAGGTTGCTCCACTGGCCCAGGAGATAGGTTTGGGAGAGGCCCAGCAGGATCTTGGCCACGTCGCCGTTGTCTTGCTGCTGGGGTGTGCCAACCACGGCCAGGTCAGTGCCTCCCTCCCCGCTCACCCGCAACCCGCTCACGCGGAAACTGTCGCGGTAGGTCTGGACGACCGACTGATCTACGTGCCGTTCCCAGAAGGTGCATACAGTTCCCTCATGGGGAACCTCTCTCGTGCTCACGCACTCGACGCTATCCAGCTTGGCCTGCACCATCCACACCAAAGCCGCCTGGGTGCGGATGGTCTGGCCGCCCTGGAAGACCACCTTGGCGTGGAAGGCAGCAGGGCTGCCCTCGGCGTCGTCAACAGTGGTGGGCACGTATAACTTCCAGGGGTACGTGCCCTTGGTGGTGCTGTCCTGATTCTGGGTGTAGCCGATGCTGTACTGACTGGCATTGAGGGGCAGGTGCGAAGCCAGCACCTCCAGCATGGGGATGAGCGTCAGGTCGTCCTGGGAGCCATCCAGGTCGGTGATCTGGCCTTTGTCGTCCCCAGGCCAGTCCAGTGTCTTCATGGCATAGCGGAGATGTTTGGCATCGGATGGCTGGACCTGGAACTCCAGGTAGACGGGACCGCTGTGCCCGCCAGCGTCTACGTCCAGCGTGTAGTGGCCGTTGTCAGCCACCTGGGGCGAGTAGCTCCACGGCGACATGTCCAGGCTGTCCACCACACCGTCGTCGTCGTTGTCGTCGTCCCACACGTTGGGCAGGCCGTCACCGTCCGGATCCCACGAAGGGGCCTCGCCCACCGGCTCCGGCCATTCGGCGAAGTCGCCCAGTCCGTCCTGGTTGCTGTCGCTCAGGAAGGGGTTGGTGTACCATTGGTTGCCAGCGTAAGTGAACCCTTCGATCTCCAGCTTGTCGTTGATTTGGTCGCGGTCGGTATCGGCGTGGGTGTCGTCGGTGCCCAGCACTATCTCGTACTGATCGCACAGGCCGTCGCCGTCAGAATCCTCATCGCCGGGATA
>CAZQDO010000272.1:0-8054 GCA_964592085.1 uncultured Anaerolineae bacterium
CGCATGTCCGGTGGTGTGGGAGGGGGGCGGTTAGGCCGTCCCCCTATCCCGATTGGGGTGCCTGTTTACCCGGTGTGGCGCGAGCGCGATTTGGAGACGTGGTGATGAAGCGCAACCCGTGGCTAGAAAACCTGTTTCGCCCGCTGGTGATCGCGGCGATGCTTGGCTGCGTCGCCCTGTCGTTAGTGGAACTGGTACGCCTGTTCGCCCCAACCTGGAATGGAACCTACCTCGTCGTCGGTTGTGTGCTGGCGGCATTGGAGGCCAACTATTCCCACCGACTGCTCCGGGCCAGATTGATCTGGGACTCCACCGACACCCTGCGATTCCGAGCCGGCGAGCTGGCGATGTTCTTCATTCTGCTCAAGATCGGTGGCTACATAGGCGACCCATGGGCTGCCGTGTTGGCAGACATCCGTACCTGGCCCCGCTCCCTGGCGGCAATCATTGATCTCGAAACAGTGGGCGCCTTCGTCCTGGCTTCCCTCTCCTGGTGGGCTTCTACCCAGACCGTGCGCGACCTGGAACGACTCTACGCCCCACCCGAACGCAGCGTTCTCTATATCTCCCCCACGGAGAGCCTTAGCAGTCGCTTCTTTTGGGGTGGAGCAGTATTGCTAATGGCAGCCGGAATCACCCGACTTGGCATCGCCGCCTTGCTGGATCTAAGCCGTCCCCCGGTGCCGGGACTGGTGCTCAACGTGCTGGTCTACTTCCTGTTGGGGCTGGTGATGCTGGGGCAGGTGCATTTCACCTGGTTGCGCAAACAGTGGCGGACCCAGGGGATCAAAGTGGCCGACGAGTTGGCCGGTCGCTGGGTGCGCTACAGCCTGGCCTTCATCGGCCTGGCAGCGGTGGTGGCTTTCCTGCTTCCCACTGGTTACAGCATGAGCCTGTTAGATGCCGGTGCCGCGATCATATCCGGTTTCCTCTACATCGCTACGCTGCTCTTCACGCTTCTCTCATTGCCCTTCACCTGGCTTCTCTGGCTGCTATCGAAGCTGTCTGGCGATGAGACCCCTCCTCCTCAGCCTGAGCTCCCACCCCCCCAGCCCATCCAACAGATGCCCGGTGGCCCCGGAAGCGCCGCTCCTGGTTGGCTCGAGATACTGCGCTCGCTCATCTTCTGGGCCGCCGCGCTGGGGATGCTCTTCTACGTGCTCCGCAGCTATCTGCGCGACCGCCCCGAGCTGCTGCGGTTTTTGGCCGCGCAGAGGCCGATCCGCGCCCTGCGCCATTTCCTGATCGCCCTCTGGCGTCGTCTGGTCGGGCTGGCAGAGGCCGTCAGCGAGCGTTTCCCGCGAGGGATCTCGCTGCGACGGGCTCGACCCAGGCTGTCCAGGCAACCCTTCCGCTTCTTCCGGCTGGGCGCGCTATCACCCCGCGAGCGCATCTTCTACTACTACCTGAGCATCGTGGAACGGGCGCGTCGGCAAGGCTATCCCCGCCGGGACAGTGAAACTCCCTACGAATACGATGCGACCTTGGGCCCCAAACTGCCAGAGGCACGGCAAGAACTGACCTCGCTTACCCAGGCCTTTGTGGAGGCGCGCTACAGTCGCCAAACGTTCGCTCAAGAGCAAGAGCGGCGGGTGCACGGCATCTGGAAACGGGTGCGAGCCGCGCTACAAGCGCTTAAGCGTAGGCGGTAGATTGGTTGATTGGTGGAAGGAGGAGATGGATATGCCAAGGCGAAAGCCGTACACCAAAGTGGTCAAGAGGAATCAGCTTCGAGCTGATCACGTGCGGGGAATGGGAGATGTTGTCTTCAAAGGGTTTCAATGCCTGAACAGCGAATGTCGGGAATTCATCTTCGTTCGCAAGGATGAGATCGACGTGGATTTTGAAATCACCTGTCCCAGTTGTGGAATGGTCTTGAGATCTGACGGTGAATCGAAATTCTACGAGTACACCCTTGTTGACCTGCGCGACGGCACGACCATTGAAGAAGGTGAGTTCATCGTGTTTCACGACGAGTACATTGCCGAAGCGCAGGAGTACAAGTATTGCATCATTTGCAATGCCATCAAGCCATTGGACTTTTTCGACAGGCACAGAGCCAGGAAATCGGGCCGCCAGGGTGAATGTAGACTGTGCAAAAAGATGTACAACGCGATCAAGAATCAGACCCGGCTAACTGACCAGCACCGAGAGGCGGCCCAAAAACGAAGGCTGTATCTAGACCTGGCCGGTGGAGGCAAGATCAACAGCCAGGTGGTTTTCAAGCGGTTTGGCTATAAGTGCTTCAAATGTGGTAAGGACTTGCGGGACGTTTCGGACGAGAAGGAGAGACCACTGGATCACACCTTACCGGTTTCCTACCTGTGGCCTTTGACCACAGAGAACGCGACCTTGTTATGCCGTGAGCACAATGGAGAGAAATCAGGCAAGTGGCCTTCAGAGTATTACACGTCCGAGGAGATCAAGAGGTTATCGGTTTTGACCGGCATAGAATTCAGCGTGTTGGCAGGGCCACCCCGATATAATCCTGAAGCCATCGCCAGGCTGAAAACGCCCGAACACGTGAATGAACTCTTGACCAAATACAGCGCCTACATGTCAGAGATCATCAAGTGGCGCAACCGCCTCTTGGCCGACAAGGGATTTGACTTTTTTGAGTATTCGACCATCGTCTCTCCGGACTGGGTGCAAAGGGCAGATGAAGAATATGAGCGGACCAGGCGACCTGTTGATAACTCGACCCGAGATTAGTACAGCACCAGGTATTGATGCGCGGTAACCGTCCCCTTGTCCCGAATACCGTGGGATTCACAGTGGGCAACGCTTTCGTCAAAAATGTCAGCCACCTTAAACCAGCGCTTACCAATCTCTTTTAGACGAGCGGCCATGTCACACTTGACACTTTTGCCCAGATGGAAAACTACGACCCCTCCTGGTTTCAGTCGCTCCCTGGCCTGCCGCAAGATCGGGGCATAGATTTCAAAGCTCTGCTTTTGACGCTCGTCCACAAACGAGAGCGGCTGCGTGTGAAAGTCGGACTCGCTCCAGCCGGCAAACCACAACCGTAACCAATTTGCCAGGTAAAAGCGGGTGCTATCGAAAAATGGCGGCGAAGTGATTACGGCATCCAGGTCGTTGATTTCTCGAGGCCACCATCCGGTTGCATCTTGCAGGAACATCTTTCCCGCCTGAAACTCTGGAGGCAAAGCCGCTTTCAGACTGCGATTGACCTTCTCCCACAATCTGCCAATCAGAGGACGATACTCGAAAGGCCCAGATGGTTTGTAGGGCGTGAGCGGGTGCGAGCGCCGGCTTAAAGCATAAGGGCGATTACCATGCAGTATGTGTAGCAGGCAAGACAACACTAGCTTCTCTGCCGCCGTCTCTGGTGGATGATGGCGGAAATATCGCCGCGCCAGGAGGATCTCTCTCAACGTTTCGGGGTGATAATACTCGACAATCTTGCCATTAAAGCCAAACCTCCGTGTCTCCTCCAGTTCCTCTGCCATCGGCTCGTTAGTTTTAATATACTCTTTGAGCATTTGAATCACCTTCGCACAGTCCTGGAAAGTCACCTTTCGTAATTTGGCACTGGCAACCACAAAGGCGACCGGGCTCAGATCGAATCCATACGCCAATCGTCCTTGCAAAGCGGCTTCAAAAGGGATGGTACCGACACCAGCAAAGGGGTCGAGGACAGCGCCCCCGACTGGCACAAAGGTTTGTACGAGGTGATGGGCGATGGCGGGTTTTAGCTTCCCCGAATACGAACAGAGAGAATGAAGGACGTGTCCCCAGTTCCTTTTTGCATACGGTTGTTGTTGATGGGGAAGACGCTGTTTGAAAGATTCCCAGCCGAGCCCCCAGAATTGCTGTGCTTCCGTTACCCGTCTTGGCTGTCGGGGTTGACGATACTTGAACACCAGGAGCGATTGTTTCAGCGGCGCGCCGCTTCTCGACTTCCTTCGCCGTAGGACAACCTCTTGGGACAGGCTATATCCCAGGTCTTGCAAGCACACCGTCAGCAAACGGTCGGATGGGACGTGAACACCAGCGTAACTTGAATCGCCAATGTCAATAGCCACTGTTGCCTGGGGAGTCAGATGATTGCGGATGATGTCGAAAATGTCTGCCACCTCTGAGAAATAGCTGGCGATCATCGTGGGGATACGAGCGTCGTAGGCCTGTTGCTCTAATGCTCGCACAACCTTTTCCACCTCCGGGTGACAGGTGCTAGGCGTTTTCCGAGAAGATACACTGTTGATACCTGTGGTCACAGCAGCGGCTCTAAAAGCGGCCAAGTCCTCTTTATTGTGCAGACAGCGTAAAAACCACAACTCGATTTTTGTGTTTCTAAAGTAGTTTGTTCCATTGACGTAGGGAGGACTGGTAACGACGGTATCTATTCCCAGGTGAGGCAACTGCGAGAGGGTGCGAGCATCTTCACAGAGGAGTATAGGCTCAGTTTTGAGGCCGTTCACGTCGCCTCGTATGTCCTGTGCGATTTGCGCAATAGCCTGCTTGATAGCCGGAAGGAATGGGACTTGTTGCGTCTGTTTCTCTCTCGCGGTCTTATAGCGCAAGTCGCCAGCCCGTTTCATCCGTGAGCAGGGCACCAACACAGAGAGTGCGGCCACGGTGAGCAGATCGGCCAGGAAAGGGTGTTCGCGAGCCACGTAGTTAATGAGGGAACGTGCCTTCAGGACGTGCGTATACGCGGATTCGTCAAAAAACTTGCTGTCTCCAAACGTGTCTTGGTAGGCCTTTGAGAGAGAATAATCCACTTCAAAGGTGCCCAATTGTCCCTCAATGCCCTTGCTCACTTCTCCCAAGGCGTCGGCCAGACTCGCACGTGTGTTGGAGTCGAGCCGGCGCACGCGGATCTTGACCTGAGTGACGAATTGTAAGACAGGGTTGATCTCACAGAAATAAGCTGTCTTACTCTGCTCTGCGGCTGTGAACGCGGTTGTTCCTGTCCCGGCAAAGGGATCGAGAACGACGCTGGCGTCAGGGGCATATTCGTTGAAGATCGTGCGCACATATTCTGGCGAATAGCCCTCCAGATAGGGATACCATCGTCTAAAGGGTTCTTTGTCCCCACCTCGAAAAGTGACAGCCAGAGGGTCAAACAACTGTCTCCTGACACCGAGGCCGGGCAGGGTGTACTGGACTCTACGTTCTGCCAACCGGGAAATGGCCGCTCTTAACTCGCGTAAGCAATAGGTATTCAACGGCAAGTTCTCGATGGCGGCAGCAGCTCTTAGCTCTTGATAGCTATCTGATCCCAGTAGCAACCGGATTTCTTCGCTGGACAGATCTTTGACGTGCTCATATAACTCTCCTGATCGAGACCCGAATGCCAGAGTAACAGACCTTTGCTTGGCTGTTTCAGCGGGATAGTCAGAGAAGTACACAGCCTTATAGTCTTGAGCCATGGCCACCATCCTTTCCTGCAAATAGGAAATCTACGTATATACTATCATAATATGATAGTTTTGTCAAGCGCTAAGTTTGTGGAGGTGTGTTTCGATTTGGGGGTGAGATCAAGGGTTGGAGTCATTTGTCATTGCGAGGAGCGGGTTTTGCGACGAAGCAATCCCCCGCGTGCATCGGAGGAGATTGCTTCGGCAAAAAGCGCCTCGCAATGACACTTGCCCCAAAAGTGACATACACCTGTTTGTGGGCGAGGACTACCTGGCGGCGGTGGCTGATCAAGGGCGCGGAAGGTCAAGATGAAATCATCCCAACAGACAAAATCCTATCTTTTTCTCATCCTCGTCGGCTTTCTGGAAACGTTTGCCTTTTCCGTCGTCCACCCCGTGTTTCCCCTCTACGTGGAAAGCTTCGGCGTTTCCTACGAGAAGGTGGGCCTGCTCTTCTCTGCCTACTCCTTCACCTGGGCAGCCTTGCAGGTCTATACCGGCTACCTGGCCGACAGGTTTGGCAGGAAGAGAGTAGCTCTGGCTGGCTTCGCCCTCTACTCTATCTTCGCTCTCCTCAACTACACGGCGAGCAGTTTCACCCAATTGCTCCTCTTCCGCATCCTCCAGGGAGTGGGGCTGGGACTCCTGGGCCCCTCTGTTCTGGGTCTGGTGGCAGGCTTTGAGGAGAAAGGTAAGAGCTTCGCCTTCTACCGTGCCGCCAACGGGGCAGGCGACGTCCTGGGGCCGATGATAGGCGGCTTCATTGGGAACGACAGCCTGAGGCAGCCCTTTCTCCTCAGCGCCCTTGCTGCTCTCCTGGCGGGCGCGGTAGCGCTGGCGATGAGAGAGGCGGAGCCTACAGAGCCCGAAGCCCATTTCTTCAGAGCCGCTTCAGGGCTTTTGCGCAACAGGGGTTTCCTCCTCCTCTGCGTAGCCGGTTTCCTCGCCGAGGCAGGTTATGCCTCCTTCGGCATCGCCGTTCCCCTGGCGGGAAAGAGGTTCGGGCTCTCCCCCTCGCAAATAGGAACGGTGCTTTCCTCGTACTCCCTGAGCTTTGCCCTCCTCCAGGTGCCGATAGGAGCGTATGCCGAAAAGGCCGGAAAGCGCAGGCTCGTAGTCGGCGCCTCTTTTCTCTCCGCCCCTCTCTTCCTGGGTCTCTACCTGGCCCAGGGCTTTCTCCCGATGGTCCTGCTGATGGCCCTGCTGGGCATCACGCTGGGGGCCATCTTCATCCAGGCCACTGCCCTGGCGGCGGAAGTGGTGGCCGGAGAAGCGAGGGCCATGTACCTGGGCTTTTTCGATGCGATGATTGACCTCTCTTTCGTCGTGATGCCCCTCATCGTGGGCGTTGCCGCCGGATTCGGGGAGAGCTTGCCCTTCCTGGTGTGCGCCCTTTTCCTCGCCGGGGCAGGGATGTTGTTTCGATTGGGCGTGCGGAGCGAAAGCCCGGGGAGTACGAGGGGTGCCCCCTCGCTCCCTTCTCCCCCTGATGCATAGTAACTCGCGCTGAATCACTGCGAAAAACTTTCGATTAGCAAATTTGACAACGAACAGATGTTCTGGTATAATGATGGGGTAGAACAAAAGTTCTAACACCATACAGAGAGGAGATGAGAACGATGGACAAGATTGAAGCGGCAAAACTGGCAGCCTACTGCGGCTTGTACTGCGGGGCCTGTGCTATCGAGAATGGGCAGATCCGCAATACGGCCAAGGCGCTCCAGGGAATGCTCAAGGCATACGGCTATCCCCAGTGGGCGCCAACGCTGGCCGAGTTCGTCCCGGCCACGAAGCACTACCCCGAGTTCGATGGGGTGCTGGAGTGGCTGACGACACAGGAATGCGGGGGCTGCCTGGCCGGCGGCGGCAACCCCCAGTGTGCCATTCGCATCTGTGCCAGAGAAAAGGGTCTCGCTGGCTGCTGGGAATGCACCGAAGTCACCTGCGAAAAGCTGCAAGGGATAGACCAGGGCTATCCCGGCGCGTCAGAGAACCGGCAGCGCATCCGCGAGGTGGGCCTGGATGCCTGGGTAGCGGAGCAAGCGGCCAAAGTCGAGGCTGGCTTCTCCTACCTCGACGTACTCAGCGGGAGCGAGTAGTTGGACAATGTTAAGTTCCGGGCCAAGTGTCATTGCGAGGAGCGGAGCGACGAAGCAATCCCCACCATTGCCTGCAATTGGGGACGGGAGATTGCTTCGCTACGCTACTCAGAAACTTGACCTGTCATTGCGAGCCCCGCAGGGGCGAAGCAATCTCCTCCTAGCAACAAGGAGACTGCTTCGTCGCAAAATCGCTCCTCGCAGTGACACATTCGGGAGTTTCTGCATGCGGAAAGGGGCGTGATGGAAACGCAGCATCAGAGGGCAACCCAAACGCCAGGGCTGGCAGACTCGCCCAAAGGCCAGTTCGACGCACAGGCCGCGCTGCGCGCTCTCGAAGCCGATGACGAGGAGAGTCTGGTCGCTGCCCTGACGACCACCAAGTGGGGCAGGACCGGCTACCAGGCCATGGTGACCATTGAGGAGGCCATCGGGGCCGGGACGCAAGCCCTCTACGCTTGGGCCTGCCGTCTGGCCGAGCGGCCAGAGCCGGCGGCGAGAGCCATCGCCGCCGGCCTGTTGTACGCCCGGCATGGGCGATAGCTAGGGGGTGAAAGTCCCCTGCGGGCGT
>CAZQDO010000273.1:0-8012 GCA_964592085.1 uncultured Anaerolineae bacterium
GGCCTCCTCTATGCGCTGCCGGGTTTCTAGCCCCTCCTGGTCCAAAGGCAGGTAGGTCTTGACTGTGACCACCGATGTGTTGCCTGGGTCATCGCTAAAATCCGTTGACAGCACCGCCCCGCCGTGCCCGTAGCGGTTAAAGGCTTCGCTCACCGCTTCGGCAACTTCACCGTCCGCCTGGACCCTAACTTCCAGCCAATTCAACGCTTCTCCCGCATTGCGATTATACTTTCGCCTATGCTCCGCCTCCCATAGGCACTTTCGAGTGTTTCGGAGTTCGGCGATTGTCTCCTTTTTTGTCTTGTCCACCCCGCCAGCCTTTTGAACTTCCCTCTGAATCTCCTCGATACGGTCTTCCCACACTACAACCATCTACTTAGTCTCCCTATGCCTTGAGGAAATCCACTATCTTCTCCAACAAACCCTTTTCTTCCTGGGGAATAACCTCCTTACCCAGCGTCTTGCCTAAATCCTTGAACATTTTTTTCTGTTCGTCGCTCAAGTCGGTTGGAATCGCTACCTGCACGATCACCAACTGGTCGCCCCGGCCATTGCGCCTGAGATAGGGCACACCTTTGCCCCGCAGTCGGAAGACCTTGCCCGCCTGAGTGCCGGCGGGGATGACCAATATCTCGTCACCCTCCAACGTAGGCACCATGACCTGATCACCCAGGGCGGCCTGAGCGACGTTGATGGCCAATTCCAGGATGATGTTGCTATCCTGGCGGCGGAAGTAGCGATGGGGCTTCACTGAGAGAACCACGTAGAGGTTGCCCGGCGGGCCGCCGTACACTCCGGGCTGTCCCTCACCGGCCAGGCGGATCTGTGTCCCATCGTTTACCCCAGCCGGAACTTTGACAGAAATGGTACGGGTTACTCGCACGCGCTTCTGGCCACGGCACTCGCTGCAAGGAGTGTTGACAATCTCCCCCTCCCCTCCGCAGCGGGGGCAGGTGGTCACGTTGATAAAGGAGCCGAGAATGGACTGTTGGGTGCGCCGCACCTCGCCGCTCCCGTTACACTGAGGACAGCGGATAGGGCTGGTGCCCGGCTCAGCGCCGCTGCCCTGGCAGCGAGGGCAGGTCTCGTAGCGCGGAATGTCCAGCTCCTTCTCGCATCCGAAGACAGCTTCCTCGAAGGAGATGTGCAGATCGTAACGCAGGTCAGTCCCTCGGCGCGGCGCGCGCCGCGCTCTGGTGCGGGGACCGAAGCCGAAGATGTCCCCGAAGATGTCGCTGAAGCCGCCGAACCCGAAATTGCTAAAGTCGCCCCATTGCCCCTGCACCCCAGAGTGGCCGAAGCGGTCATAGGTGGCTCGCTTCTCCTGATCGGAGAGCACCTCGTATGCCTCGTTGATCTCTTTGAACTTGGATTCGGCGTCGGGGTTTTTATTGACGTCGGGGTGGTATTGGCGGGCCAGCCGCCGATAGGCTTTCTTCACCTCGTCCTGGCTGGCCGAGCGGCCCACGCCGAGCACGTCGTAATAGTCGCGTTTAGAACTCATTCAACTAACGTCCTCTCCCCACTGGCTCAAATACTCCAAGCGGTTGTGCATGTCGTCGGCCGAGAGCGCCATCAACAAACTCAGCACCCGTCGTAACAGCTCGCCAATGGGGTACTGTTCCGAGACGATGATCCCACAATGCTCCCAACCATGCTCCGCATAGCGTTTGTGCAATCGAGCATAATCGCCTCGATTAAAGCTCAACACAACTCTGCTTTGTGAGATGGCAAGGGCCAATTGCTCTTCATCTGAAATACCCAGCATATCGGCTTCAACTGTCGTGAACACATCGAACCCTCGCTGACGTAGAGCTTCTGCCAACTTGGTATGTACATCTTCATTGAGGTAGAGCTTGATCAACTCTTTCGAGTTCATGTCGAGTATTGTCCCGGCGGATACCTTCTCATCAATTGCTCTTCCGAGTCCGCCCCGATGTCTTGCTCTATCTCGTCTTGATGATCATAATAGTAGGAAAGGGCATCGTACACGTGAACGGGTTCCAAATGCGGAAGGCCTTCCAGTATGTCCTCCACCGACATCCCCATCTTGTGATAACCCACGATGGAGCGTACCGGCGTGCGCGTGCCAACGATGATCGGTCGCCCTCCGCAAATGCCCTTTACCCACACGATAAAGGGGTGATTTGTTGCCGTAATCTCTGCCCTCTCTTCTACCATTGTCTCTGCCACCGTTCTATCTCTCCCTCAGGTATTTGGTCGTCACCACGGTCTCGATAAAGCGGATCTAGAGAAAACGCTCCTGGGGAACGGACAGGCCATCCTCTTCGAGGGCAACAATGTATGCATCAATTGCCTCACGGATATTCTGAACAGCCTCTTCTTTGGTCTTGCCCTGGCTGATGCACCCAGGCAGCGTTGGACATTCAGCCACCCAATAGCCATCTTCTCCAGGATAAATGACCACTTGTCGCATCGCGTTATCTCCACCTCTCTACACCTCTCTGAATTCGCCCTCCACAGTCTCTCCGCCTTCAGGGGGCTTCTCCTCCTCGCCTGGCGGAGGTGTAGTGGAGCCAGCTTGCTCGTACATGCTGGCACCGATCTGCTGCACGGCCACGCCTAGCTCCTCGGTCCTGCGGCGGATCTCGTTCATGTCTTTGCCCTGCAAGGCGGTGCGCAGGGCAGACACCTTGCTCTCCACGTCGCTTCTCACGTCAGCGGGCACTTTTTCGCCCTGCTCACGCAAGCTCTTCTCCGCCACGTAGACGGCCGAGTCGGCGGCGTTGCGGGCCTCGGCCTCTTCTTTGCGCTTTCGGTCCTCAGCGGCGAACTGCTCGGCATCCTTGACCATTTGCTCCACTTCTTCTTTGGCAAGGCCGCTGGAGGCAGTGATGGTGATGTGCTGCTCCCGGCCCGTGGCCTTGTCCTCGGCCGATACGTTCAGGATGCCGTCGGCATCAATGTCGAAGGTTACTTCAATCTGAGGGATGCCCCGCGGCGCCGGCGGGATGCCGTCCAGCATGAAGCGTCCCAGGGTCTTGTTATCGGGAGCCATGGGCCGTTCGCCCTGCACCACGTGGATCTCCACCCCGGTCTGGCCATCGGCGGCAGTGGAGAAGATCTGGCTCTTGCGAGTGGGAATGGTGGTGTTGCGCTCAATGAGAGGCGTCGCCACGTGGCCCAGGGTCTCGATAGAGAGGGTCAGGGGAGTCACGTCCAAAAGCAGCACGTCCCTGACCTCGCCACCCAGCACGCCAGCCTGAATGGCAGCCCCCACACCCACTACTTCGTCGGGATTTACGCCCTTGTGGGGCTCCCGGCCGAAGATCCTCCTCACCGCCTCCTGAACGGCGGGCGTCCTGGTCTGTCCTCCCACCTGGATGGCCTCATCAATGTCGCTCGGAGAGAGCTTAGCGTCAGCCAGCGCCTGCCGACAGGGGCCGATGGAGCGCTCGATCAGATCCTCCACCAACTGCTCCATCTTGGATCGGGTCAGCTTCATGGTCAGGTGCTTGGGGCCTGAGGCGTCGGCAGTGATGAAGGGTAGATTGATCTCCGTCTCCATCACTGTGGAGAGCTCAATCTTGGCCTTCTCCGCGGACTCTTTCAGACGTTGCAGGGCCATCCTGTCCTGGCGGAGGTCAATGCCCTGATCCCTTTTGTATTCGTCGCAGATCCACTCGATGATCCGCTGGTCGAAGTCGTCGCCGCCCAGGAAAGTGTCGCCGCTGGTGGACTTGACCTCGAACACTCCCTCGCCCACGTCCAGGATAGAGATGTCGAAGGTGCCGCCGCCCAGGTCGTAGACGGCGATGGTCTCGTCCTTCTTCTTGTCCATGCCATAGGCCAGAGACGAAGCAGTAGGTTCGTTGATGATGCGCAGCACCTCCAGCCCCGCGATCCGTCCGGCGTCTTTGGTGGCCTGGCGCTGGGAGTCGTTGAAATAGGCAGGCACGGTGATCACCGCCTGGGTGATGATCTCTCCCAGATACGCCTCGGCGTCGGTCTTGATCTTCTGCAGGATCATGGCCGATATCTCCGGCGGCGAGTACTCCTTGCCTCCCATCTCCACCCAGGCATCGCCGTTGGGCTTCTCGATGATCTTGTAGGGCAGTATCTTCCTGGCTCGCTGCACCTCCGGATCGTTGAACTTGCGTCCCATGAGGCGCTTGATGGAGAAGATGGTGTTATCGGGGTTGGTGACGGCCTGGCGGCGGGCCACCGTCCCCACCATGCGTTCCCCCGTCTTGGGGCTCACCGCCACCACCGAGGGGAAAAGCCGTCCTCCCTCCGCGCTGGGGATCACCACCGGCTCGCCCGCCTGCATCACCGCCGCGCAGCAGTTGGTGGTTCCTAGGTCTATGCCGATTATCTTGCTCATTGTTGGTTGTTCCTCCGTATTAAAGTTTCGAGTTTTGGGTTTCGAGTCAAGGTCTGGTGCGGACCATCAGGCCACCTGAAATGCCAGACCCACACATTGAAACTCTGCGGTCTCTTGGCGCTCCAATTGAGAGCGGATATACTCGAATCGCCTGACAGTTTCCTGCGAATACAATCGCTCTCCGCAACGAAGGCAAACCTCGGCCGGTACTGTCAGGATGGCAGCATGAACTCCGCCCCATAAGACTTTTTCTACCTCTTTCTCCACAAGCTCGCCACCGCAAACCGGGCATTCTTCAAATGGCAACATGACTACCTCCTTCTTTGCCGCCAGTTGATCCACCGCTTAGGATCAGGCCGATAAACGGTGATCAAAACGGCCCACTGATTCTGCCTATTACAAGCCCAAACACTATGAACAGGATCGCCGCTGAACGTCTGGCCGTATATCAGGCAACTCGGATATGGCTTGTCACCTGGGTAATCCTCAATGATCTCACCGTAAAGAACTGAGAAGTATACTTCGTCAAATGAGAGCCGATCAGCCTGGGCTTCAGTGTAAGCATGATCAGTGATCCGAATTCTATTTGCTCGGATCGCTTCGATGATTTCAGCGATGTCCATTCGATTTTACCTCGCTACTATGTCGGGTGAAACCACCGTTCTACTTAACGCCGTAGCACACCGCCACGCCCGAACCAACACGCGATGCCAGAAAGCCGCGCAGGTGGAGTGGTCCGCGTGCGGATGTTCCCAGACGCGTATCTTCTGTTCGCTCTGTATACTTGCTATTGCGATTGCAGGTTCTCCAACTCTTTCTGAAGGCTTTCCTCCAAATGCTTGATACTTTTGTAGACAAGACACCTCTGCCCTTTCACATCAAACTTCAGTTCTGCCGTACCTTGAACTAGCAGAATAGTCGGTATACCACATCCCCACGCATACCCTACCTCAAGATAAACATTGGGGTTAGCAGTTGTCAAATCTGCAATTAGAAATTTCGCGGCCTTGATTCGTTTCTTGACCCACTCCATAATGTCACCTGTGAAGGACGATAGGTCTGCCCGCTCACAAAGGAAGCCCGCTTTGTTCACTGCCCCGCTTATTCCATAGTGGAATACATCGCCCATTTTCTCGTTGAATGGCATCGCAACGAAAACAAACGGCTTGCTTTCCGATGAATACCCTGCTGCTCTGAGCCGCTCGGATGCGCGTTCGGGGATGTCAACAAGCATGCCCCTACTATCTACTTTGATAGCGCCATCTGGTAGTAAGAGGGAAAGCCTCTGTCCCAAACGGTCTGCTCTATCAGATCTCAGTTCAACAATTGTAATCCGCTCAAGCAGTCGGGAAAAACGGCCGCTGGCAACTGCATCAACGCAACCCGCAATCTCCGATTCAAAAGCCTCTGATTCGTCCAAACCGTATTGAACACCGTGAAGCGTTAGGCACAGATGCTTTGTGTTGGGTGCAACTTGTGCCAAATGGTCGAGTGCCCTACGTGCAAACTCTCGGATTTCTTGATAGCCAAATCGCCACAATGGATTGACGCCGACAAACAAGACGGCTTTCACGCCAAGACTTCCATACGATCCGACCAATAGATACTCACCGATTCTCGGAAGAGAGGTAATGAGGTCGGTGTGAAACTTCGAAAGATGGCTTGCCACAGCAGCATCAACGCCAAAGAGATCCTGCGCATGTTTCAAAGCAAGTACATCCGCTTGTATCTTTAGCGCGTCCCTGTCTTTACTTCGACATTAACTTGCATTTCTTCACCTCGCTAATGCGCGCCGTTCGAATTGAAACAGCGTGTCTGGGAACACCTTCATCACGCAACTTGACGACACCAAATTCATCTACATCAGCTAGACTCACCCTCCGACACCGGCTTCCCCTTGGCCACCCTCACCAGAGCAGGCCGTAAAAGCCGGTCGCCAAGCTTGTAACCCCGCTGCACCTCGCCATGATCTGGCCCTCCTCGTAGGTGACGGCCTCGTGCCAGGCTTTTGCCAGATTCGCGCTGATGCTATCAAGTTGAGTTACTTCCCCGTGAGCGCAATTGGCAAAGGGCGAATCCTCAATCGTCCCTCCTCGAACACGACAATGGCTCCTTTGGTCAGAGGGTCTTCCACATCAGTCATGGCCGTCATCAACCGCGTGAAAATGTGCAAGGGATGAGTGTTACGAAGCCGGAAGATCACAACCGAGGGGTGGCGTGTACCTTCAAAAGCCAACAAGTGTCCATAGTCAAGATCGTGCGTCAGAATGGTTTCCCCGCTGCAACGAGCTTCCTCCACAATTTCCAGATCATCCGCACAGGCCATCCCCAGGTCGCCCACATGACGACTGGGATGTCCAGCTTCAGTCAACCTCTTACCCAGTTGGCGTGGCAGATTCATGTTGAGCAGGAACTTCATGAGGCCAGCGCTCTTTCTTCCAGCGGCAAGACGCGCTCGGTCATCGCCCAGGCTGCGTAGCCAAGAGCCTGATAGATGTCCTCCAATTCCAATTCAGGCCACTCCTCCAGTATCTCCTCAACTGTCATTCCCGAAGACAGGTAGCTGAGAAGAGACGTCACTGGCATCCGCAGATCCCGAATGCATGGCTTGCCAAAACACTTATTGGGGTCAATGGTGATGCGGTCGTACCTATAGTGATTCAATCCCATAAAACACTCTCTTTGCGCAACTCGACGACGCCAAGTTTACCTACTCAGTCAGGCTCAGCCTCCGACACCGGTTTTCCCTTCGCCACCCTCACCAGAGCGGGTCGCAAAACCCGGTCGCCGAGCTTGTAGCCCCGCTGCACCTCGCCGATCATCTGGTCCTCTTCGTGTTCTGCGCTCTCCCCGGATCATCAAGCCACCTGAAATGCCAAACCCATACCAACCCACACACAAAAAGCCGCGCACACTGTTGTCGAGGGTGGTTGTTAGGCGACGGCTTTCTCTCCCGCTACTGTTTGGGCAAGGTTCATCTCAGGAACACTGTCCATATATAGCGTATCTGGGCAGAAGTCCTGTCCGTTCCCCCATTGTACACTCCCCAGGAGAGGTTTGACCGAATTGAAGGCGCTTATGTCTTTCAATTCCTGGAATATCCCTATGTGGAGATAGGGTTTCACATCAAAGCGTTTGACTTCGCCGTTGGTGAAAACCAGAGTGATTGTGTAATCGGGATTAGGTTTGACCGACTGAACTCGCGGATTCATAGACGACCGCTCCTACCTCAATGGTTCAATCCTGAAGACGCTCTGCCCTTGACTGGCAAGTTCCCAGTTCGCCATTAACTCGTCTTGGTGTATCTCAATCCATGCTTGAATCAGTTTCATCTTGTTTGTCTTCAGGGCACCTTCCAGTATCTCACCTCCTGGGATAGCGATAACCACTTCTTGGTCTTGATATTTGACGTGAATGTGCGGAAGGTGATGCCGTCGGTTGTCCAAGTAGTACATCGAAACGATGATTCCGTAAAACATCGAGAGGATTGCCATGGTTAACTCCTCCGAAAAAAGCCTGCTCTGAGGCCCGTCATCGGGCCGATTGCCGCGTCCAGTCCATCTACATCAGTCAGGTTCAGCCTCCGGCGCTGGTTTCCCTTTCGCCACCCTCACTAATACTACAACCGCACCTATGGTGGGTGATCGTCATGGGTAACTTCTATGGG